>JANXQG010000076.1 GCA_025356915.1 Planctomycetota bacterium
GTGCGGGTTGATTCTTGGAAAAGGCCGGGAATTGCGGGACGAGCATGGTCACGGACGACCAACCGTCAAGAGGCGGATGCAGACTGCCGGGGATTCTGCGATGATACGGGAAGCTTTGGATGAGACCACGCAGGTGGTGAAACTGGCCAACTCGCAACCCTGCTTCGGATCGTGCTCCGGCACCACCCGTTTGATATTTCCGAGTACTTTCCGCACGTGCTCGATCATATCGTATTTTTCGTGAGTCAGCACAGCCCGAACGAAGACTTCCTAAACGACGCAACCCCTTGAAAATCAAGGGGTTGCGCGAGTGGGGCTGTCGGGACTCGAACCCGAGACCAACGGATTAAAAGTCCGTTGCTCTACCAACTGAGCTACAGCCCCTAAAGTGTTTTTCCGTAAGGCTTTATTGACTTTATTTTGACTGGGTGAAATTATCCTTGATACCGATCCATCCCATTCTTGCCGATCTTAACAACGATTTCCCTACTCAATGGAAGCCACCAGCTTCTAAGCCTACCAAAAAACCAGCGGCTGACAAGCCCGCCAAGGAGAACTGCAAAGTCCTACTTTGGTAAGTGGGACAACTGGCAAGATGCGGCGAAAGTGTTTACTATTGTCGAGCGGATGCCATTCCGGCAAGGTCTTAATCCACTTCAATCGCGGCCTGCGGGCACTGGTCAGCAGCATCCTTGCAGGCTGCCTGTAGTTCTTCAGGAACCTGGTCTATTTTGGTGTGGGCCTTATCGTCGGTTCCCATCTCAAAGACCGCAGGAGCCACGTCAGGACAAATTCCGCAACCAATGCAAATATCTGGGTCGACTCGCACTTTCATCGCCTAGTTCTCCTCTGAATTGATAGGCTCTTCCGGTTTTATTAGGTGCGAACGCCGCAAAAACGGCTGCTGGAGTCCCGTCCATTTTGCACCTAAAACCGGAAGAGACAGTTTATATGAAGGGTCGTCTTTTTTCACCGCGCTAGCCACGGGATGATCGAGATTGCTGCGCACATAAATGTTCGCATCATAACAATCATATCGGTTTTGCCATCTCGTGCCACCCTAATTCAGGAGAACTGCAAAGTCCAACGCGAAGGGGTCAGGTTCATGTTTTCGGGTAAGGATCTCGGGTGAATTTCAGCCGTTCTCGCCGAAAAATGGACCGGACCCCGGACTTTGCAGTTCTTCTGCCCTAATTTTGACGCATTTCCATGTCATAAATCCTAAAACTAGGTAGGAAAACCGCAAAGTTGTTTAGAGTCTCGGTTTTGGCAGGTTCCGACACCGCAATTTCCGCCTCTAGGCAGGGCTAGGATCGCTCCGTCGGCGACTTTCGTCAAGAAAGTATCCTATATTATTACGGAAGCGTTAGCTGAACGTGGTTGAAGAAAAGAGGAGTGCCAAACGTGGGTGGTTCCTGCATGAATAACGGCGCAGTTAGCACCGAGTCGCAAATCGCGTTGATCGTGGACGGCGAATTTCGCGTGCGATCGCTCGTTTCCCACTGGCTCGCCAACGCGGGCTTCAAGTGCCTCCAGGCCGAGAACGCCACGGATGCCTGCAATTATCTATGCAACAGCCATGTGCATTTGGTCATCCTCGACATCACATTGCCAGGCCGAGCTGGCACCGAGTTACTGGAAGATATTCTCGCCATCAGCCCCGACGTTGTGGTGCTAATGGTCGCCGCGGTACAGGAAACTCGTGCAGCGATCAATGTTTTGCGACGTGGGGCTTCGGGTTATCTAGTCAAACCGGTCTCGCGGGAGCAGTTGCTTTTGCAAGCCGGCAAAGCGATCGCCCAGCGGAAGGTACTAATTGATCGCCGTCAATATACGGAGCGATTGGAGCAGCAGATTCTGCGACAGAGGGTGGTCATTCGCCAGGCCCACGAGGAGACGATCCATCGGTTGGTGGCGGCCTCTTCGTGCCGCGATGTGGAGACGAGCATGCATATCCTCCGCACGGGATTGTTTGCCGAGCTGCTTGCCAGGGCGAAAGGGTGGTCATCGGCTGATGCCGAAACGATTCGCCTTGCCGCCCCCATGCACGATGTAGGCAAGATTGGCATTCCCGACGCGATTCTCCGCAAGCCATCGAAGCTGACGCGTGAAGAGTTCGAGATCATGAAGACGCACGCGACGATCGGAGCCACTATGCTGGAAGGGTCAATCGCGCCGATGCTACAGATGGCGCAGCAGATCGCCTTGAGCCATCACGAGCGTTGGAACGGCGGTGGCTATCCTTGCGGGCTGGCCGGGCTCGCCATTCCCGAATCTGCTCGCATCATGGCCATCGTCGATGTCTACGATTCGCTCACGCATGTCCGCGTTTACCGTCCTGCGATGTCCGAGAAGACGGCACTGGAGATCATGCGTCATGGCGAGGGCAAAGACTTTGACCCGGCTCTGCTGGCCATCTTCTTCCAGAACCTGCCCATCATTCGCGGCATCTCGGCTCAGTATCCTGACGAGCCACGCGAGGGCATGGAGTTCGGCTTGAACTGCCCTCCCCGCACGCTGGCTACATTGGCCGAACCAGCGACGATGGGAATCTAAGTTCTAATTACCCTTCCTTCTGCTCACCCACCGAGCCACGATGGCAACTCACCGGCAGGTGGAAGTTTTACGGTCCAAGCCCGCGTGACTTGCGGCATGGCCAGTATGTCGGCCAGGGCCGCGGCCGGCGGGACCGAGTCGAGCGAGAGCACGCCGACGGCCTCGCCGCCCGGCTTGTTCGACGGACGACCGACGGCCATCTGGGCGATGTTCACCTGATGCCGGCCAAAGATATTGCCGACGCTGCCGATGACGCCTGGCATGTCGCGGTGGATAAAGATCATCAGGGTGCCGTCGAGGAAACTCTCCAGGCGGCATCCGTTTTTTTGCACCAGTCGCGGCATGTTGTTTCCAAATAATGTGCCAGCAGCCGACGAGGTCTTCTCGTCGCTGACAACTTCCGCCGTAATCAGCGAGCTGAAGTCGCCGATGTCAGTCGACCGCTGCTCGACCAGTTCGATACCCCGTTCGCGGAGCAGAACCTCGGCGTTTACAATATTCACGCCCTGCACGGCATGTGCCAACAAACCGGCCGCAAAAGCCTGGGACAGTAGCCGTGTGTCTTTCTTCGCCACTTCACCTTTGTAGCTCATGCGGCAACTGGTCGGCGAGCGATGGTCGCCCTGGGCCAGGAGCAGCCCGAGCCGGTAAGCCACGTTCAGGTACCCACGGAGGCTCTCGAGGGTTTTGGGATCGAGCGGCGACATGTTCACGGACTGTTTGATTGCGCCCGTGGTGAAGAAGTCGATCAAAAGCTCGGCCGCCTCGACCGCCACATTGGTCTGGGCTTCTTCCGTGCTCGCCCCCAGGTGCGGAGTGCAGAGGACGTTGGGCATGCCGAACAAGGGGCTGTTGGTGCAAGGCTCTTCGCCATAAACGTCCAATGCCACGCCGCCGAGATGCCCGCTCTTCAGGCCCTCGACCAGGGCCGCCTCATCGTAGATGCCACCGCGAGCGCAGTTGATCAGCCGCACCCCCTTCTTCATCACGAGGATTTCTTTCGTGCTAATGAGATTTTTGGTCTGCTCGTTCAGCGGCGTGTGGACCGTGAGGATATCGACCAGCGGCAACAGTTCCTGCGGCGAACCCACCAACTGGACGCCCAACTCCTTGGCTCGAGCGGCCGAGACGAACGGGTCGTAGCCGATCACCCGCATCTCCATGGCCACGGCCCGGCTGGCCACCGCCTGGCCGATCCGCCCCAGGCCGACGATGCCCAGCGTCTTACCGGCCAATTGCGTACCCATGAACTTCTTGCGGTCCCAGCGGCCTTCGACCAGGCTCTGATGGGCGGGGGCGATGTTCCGCACCAAACCGTACATCAAGGCCAATGTTTGCTCGGCGGTCGAGATTGTATTGCCACCAGGCGTGTTCATCACCACGATGCCCTGCCGGGTAGCGGCCTTCGTGTCGATGTTATCAACGCCCACGCCCGCCCGGGCGATCGCCTTGAGCCGATGATTTCCCTGGAGTGATTCGGCCGTGATTTTCACGCCGCTCCGGCAGATTGCGCCGTCGGATTCCGCCAGGGCCAATTTCAGGGCATCGCCCTTCAGTCCCGTGCGGATTTCAACTTCAATATTGGCGGCCGATCGCAACAGATTCAGGCCGTCTTCGGAAAGGTCGTCCAAAACGATAATTTTCGCCATGATTTGCTCCTAAAAATTCTGTTTCCTCGTCCTCGTGGAGAATCCAGTATTCTAGCTTAAGTTTCCGCGAAACCGCAAGCAGCCAGCACGAAATCCTTGTTCGCTCCACGCACCCTACAGTTTATGATAATCTAGGCTAATCCCCAATCCCCCTTCCCCATCACCATCCCTGCCGCAGCCACCGCGGAGCCTAAAACGACGTTTTTGCCCATCTCCAGCAGGACAAGCTCGATCGCCGCCAGACAGCCGAGAATATCGACCTCGTCCACGAGCCCCATTTGGGCAATACGAAAAATCTTGCCCTTCAGTGGCCCCTGGCCTCCCCCCAATTTTATTCCAAACCGCTCTTCCAACCGCGTCAGGAATTTTTTGCCGTCAATTTCTTCCGGCAGGTAGACGGCCGAAACGCCTTCCGAAGGCCGCTTGGCTACGGGCTTCAGGCCCAACGCGGCGATGCCGGCGAGCATGGCCCGTGAAAGCAGCTTCGTGCGTACCCAAAGCGTCTCGATGCCCGTGTTGCGGACCAGTCGCAGGCTTTCGGCCAGGGCCTCGATCAGCGGGATGGCTGGCGTATAGGGGGTTTCGCCCGATTGAGCCGCCTTGCGGTAGGCCAGCAGATCGAAGTAGAAGGTGGGCCGGGTGATCGATTCTATTTGCCGCCACGCTCGAGAACTGACGGCCAGGAAGGCCAGTCCGGGCGGAGTCATCATCGCCTTCTGCGCGCCGACGACCAGCACGTCGATACCCCAAGCGTCGGTGCGACATTCCATCGCGCCGACGCCGCTGATGCCATCGACGACCAGCAAAGCCGGGCTGTTCCGGACCACGCGACCAATCGCCTCGATATCATGGCCTACACCGGTACTCGTTTCCTGCAAGGTCGAGAAGACGGCCACGACGTCAGGATGTTGTTTGAGCAATCGCTCGACCTCGGCCGCTTCAAACGCCTCGCCCCAAGGGAGTTCATACCGCACGATTTCGATGCCGAACCGTTCGGCGATCAGCCGCCATCGTTCGGCAAACTTGCCCGACTCCAGCACCAGTGCCTTGCCACTGCGGGGCACAAGGTTCACCATGGCCGCTTCCATGCCTCCCGTGCCGGAGCAGGAGAGGATGAGCACGTCGTTGGCGGTCTGGAGGGCATATTTCAGCCCTTCAAACACTTCGCTCATCGTGCTGCGGAACTCGGCCGTGCGATGATGGCGGACCTGCCGGGCCATGGCCAATAAGGCGGACTGCGGAACTTCAACGGGACCGGGAGTGAAGAGGCGTTTTTTGGGCATGGGCTGGGGAGGGGGCTGGGGATCTGAGATCTGAGATTTCCTACTACTTTACTCGTGCCTCAATGCTTCGATCGGATCGAGCCGCGAGGCTTTCCAGGCGGGATAAAAGCCAAAAACCATGCCGACGCCGCCAGCGACAAGAACCGAAATCACAATCGCCAGCATGGAAACCTCTGTAGTCCAATGCTGAAACTCGCGGACGAGAATCGACGTGCCGCGGCCGGCGAGAATGCCCAACGCACCGCCTGCCAGACACAACAAGACCGCTTCCACGAGAAACTGCTGCAAGATGTGATGTTGCCGGGCGCCGACGGCCATCCGCAGGCCGATCTCGCGAGTACGTTCCGTGACGGAAACGAGCATGATGTTCATGATTCCCACCCCGCCCACCACGAGCGAAATGGCGGCCACCGTCAACAACAATGCCCCCATCAATTCGGCCGTCTGCGCAGAAGTCCGAGCAATCTCGGTCATATTGAGAATCTTGAAATCGTCGTCCTGGTCCTCGGTAAGATGATGCCGCTCGCGGAGCAGCGCAGTGATCTGCTCGATGGCCACCGGCACCTGCTCGGCGTTGGCGGCCTTGCCCTGAATCATGTCGATGCTCGTCTGCCGCACCGCCTGAGGCGTGTTGGCCAACTGAGCGGCCGATGTCTGGGGATAGAGCGGCGTGGGCGCGGGATACGGATTGTTCAAGGAATTGATCGACGACGCGGAACCGGCCGCCGCTCCAGGATTTGTCGATCCGGCGCCGAGACTGTTGACGCGGAACTTGATCGTCGTCCAGGGGGCAATGATACAATCGTCCTGGTCCTGGCCCATCATGTTCGCACCGCGGGGGCTTAATAGCCCAATGACCCGGAAGGGAACATTGCGGATGCGGATCATTTTGCCGATGGGGGACTCGTCTTCAAATAATTCGCGTCTCACCGTGGCGCCGATCAGGCAGACGGCGTTGCTCGAGCGGACGTCGTCATCGGTGAAGCAGTCGCCTTCTTCCAGGTCTTCCCAATCGCGGGTGGCCAGGTAACCCGGCGTGGTTCCCGTCAATTGTTTCGGAGCCCAATTGCGTTTTCCGCAGACCACTTGAGCTTGTGCCCAGACCATGGGCACAACCACGGTAACGGCGGGACATTGCCTGGCAATCTCATCGACGTCGCCTGGCTTGAGGGTCTGAAGCGTGCCTGCGCCCCGGCTCACGCCACCGTTATTGGCCGCGGCAGGAAAGATGGGCAGTTTATAGGCGCCCATGCTGGCGATCGTTTTTTCAATCGCTGCCTTCGAGCCTTGGCCGATCTCCGTCATGGCGATGACTGCCCCCACGCCGATGATCACGCCCAGGGCCGTGAGGGCCGATCGCATCTTATTCCTCCGCAAATTACTCAAGGCCATGCGCAGAGTGGGCGGAACCAGGGAACCCGCAGCAAAGGATTTTGGTTGGGCTCGCGGAGATTCAGTTTCCGCCGGGAACCCGCTTTGCTCCGCGACCTCTTGTGTAGACGGCTTGCCCCGCGCGTGGGGAGAATGAATGAGCGTCGCCGCTTGGGCCTCATTGGCCGCGGACAGTGCGGCACCATCGCCAAAATGCTCGCGCAGTGATCCAGTTCCACGCCGGTTTCTCGCTGAAGGCTCCGGTTTAACCAATGCGCCTGCCAAGCCTACCGTAACTGGGGAAGTATTGTCGGAAGGCCAGCGTGAATCGTCCGCGATCAGTCCGTCGGCGATGTGGATCGTGCGATCTGCGTAGGCAGCCACTTTTGCGTCGTGGGTCACGAGAATGACGGTGATGCCCTGGGTGTGCAGTCGCTGGAACATCCGCAGTATTTCGTCACCGGTCCGCGAGTCGAGGTTGCCCGTCGGTTCGTCGGCCAGAAGCAGTGCGGGGCGATTGACCAAGGCCCTGGCGATGGCAACCCGCTGTTGCTGGCCGCCGGACATTTGTGAAGGCTCGTGGTCCATGCGCGTGGCCAGCCCGACCTGCTGAAGCAGCGACTCGGCCAGCCGACTCGCCTCGCTGCGGGCTGGCCGCCGGAGGGCGTAGTCCAGCGGCATCATGACGTTATGCAGCGCCGACATTCGTGGCAGGAGGTTGAAGCTTTGGAAGACAAAGCCTAGTTTGGTCGTCCGCATCAAGGCTCGCTCGTTGGGCGAGAGGCGGCTCATCTCTTGGCCGTCGAACCAGAAATGGCCCGAGCTTGGCCGATCGAGGCAGCCCAGAATGTTCATGAGCGTGGTCTTGCCGGAACCAGATGCCCCCATCAGGGCCACCATTTCCCCGCGGGCAATGCTAAGGGAAACCCCTTTCAGCACAGGCACTTCCACTTCGCCAAGATGGTAGGTTTTGGTGATATTTTCCAGGCGAATAAGCTCGTGGGAGACGGTTGTGCCCTGTTCTGCCACTTGGGGATGGCACATATCGGCGCGCAGTATGTCGAGCAATGGTGTGCTCATGTTGGTCGCAAAGGCAGGGAGTGAAGGGACCAAGTGGCGAGGACGTTCATCATAACAGAAGAGAGGAATGGTTGCAAACACCTCGCTTGCGATGTCGCTTGCGGTTTCGCGGAAAAACGGTCTCAGGGAGGAAAAATTCATAAGCCTGTCAGGGGTACCTCTTGAATTAATAGGTTCCCTGGTATAGAGTTCCCTAGGAAGCCTTTTCAAGATACTACCATTCTGAGGAACTGCTATGTTTCGCTCACTTCTGTCCGGCGTTGCTGTGATTTTGCTGACTGCGTCGACTTTACCGGCCCAGGATTGGGCGAGGAACTTGCTGTCGACGACTGAGCACAATTTCGGCTCGGTGGCGCAGGGGGCGAAGGCCGAATACGCCTTTACCATAACCAACAATCTGCAAAGCGATGTCCATATCGCTTCGGTTCGCTCCAGTTGCGGATGCACCTCCCCGTCGATTGAGAACGATAAGCGGACGCTCAAGACCTATGAGAAGGGCGCGATCGTAGCCCACCTCAACAGCCAGACGCACGTGGGCCAACGGTCCGCCACGCTGACGGTCACCTTCGATCAGCCCTACTATGCCGAGGTGCAACTGCAAATCCGCGCCCTGGTGCATACCAACATTCTCATGTATCCAGCCAGCTTGCAGTTCGGTGCCGTCGAGCAGGGCAAGACCAGCAAAGCCCAAGTGCGGCTCTATCGTGCCGACTTCCCGGATTGGCAGATCCAGGGCGTTCACTTTTCCGATCAGAATCTACAGGGCGAAGTCATCCCGTTGGCGAGGCAGGGAGGCCAGGTCTGGTATGATTTGAAGGTTCGGCTAGCCACAACGGCACGGTCGGGCTACATTAACGATTATGCAATACTGACAACGAACGACCCCAGCATGGGCCAGATTCTCGTGCAGGTTGAGGGGCAGGTGCGGCCTAACGTGGTTGTCAGCCCCGCGGACCTGTTTCTCGGCGTGGTCCATGCCGGGCAGAAGGTAACGAAGCCGCTGGTGGTACGGTCCGACAAGCCTTTTCACATCAAGTCGATTCGTGGTGACAAGGCCTCGTTTGAGATCCCCGATCCGGCCAGCGAGGCCAAGTCGGTTCACGTCGTGCCCGTGACATTCATCGCCGGGTCCGAGATCGGCAAGGTTGTGAAAACAATCCACATCGAGACCGATATCGGTGGTGCCCAAGCCACCTCGTATGCCGTGGTGAATGAAGAGAAATAGGCATTACTTGAGTGCCAGTCGGATGCGTACCAACCTCGCCAAAAAGACAAAGTTGCCAACAAGGTAACGCCGCCATAGCCGTTTGGGCTCCTGATAGAGTCGATAGCACCACTCCATG
>JANXQG010000083.1 GCA_025356915.1 Planctomycetota bacterium
GATGAAGGCGTTGAGGAAGGTCTTGAATTCCATCCCCAGAATCCGAGTCTTTTCCGCCGCATGCTTGTCGTGCCAACGTCCCACCTCGGGCAGCCACAGCGCCCACCAGGATTTGAGGTTCCAGGCCAGAGCCGTGGCGACCATGTATGCCCAATTGCTCAGCAGATTGTCCACCGGGGCCGACAGTGCCCGCACGCCACCGGCCAACTGGGCGATCAGGTTCTCCTGGTCGCAGCGGTCGTTCGCCTCGAAGACCACGCCCTCCGCCTTGATTTTCCGATCATTGGTGATGTAGAAGAAGTAGCGGATCTCATCGAACAACCGCTTCTCGCCCTTCTCGTGCGAGATGTTCTTGCGGAGGACAATCATGCGGTAAGACCGACCGCAGGCCGTTGGCTGATAATCGAACTCAGCATACTCCTCGCCCTGGAGCCGGAGGACTTCGTATTCTCGCTCGCGAATGATCCGCCGCTTGACGTTGACCGGCTTCCGTCGCGGATCGGTTTGCACCTCGTACCGCGGCGGTCGGGAGAGCGCTGGCCAGGCCGTTTCGGGCGGATTATCCGCGATTTCCTTCAGATTCGGCAGGGCTTTGAAGCCGAAGTAGAAGGTCACTCCGTCGCCAGCCCATGTGTCGAGCTTCTCGGACTGGCTGAAGGCCGTGTCGCCGCGGAGCACGATCTTGCGAAAGCCCGCCCGACGACACAAAGCAATGGCTTCGTCTGCCTTGGCGGCAGCCCCTTCGTGACTGGGACGATTCCCGGAGCGGTTCCCGAGGCGGAGAACCTCGCCGGTTTCGGCAAGCGAAACCAGCAGAGGATGGTAACCCCAGGTGCCCTTGTAGGAGATGTCCATCCCCGCTTTGCATTCGCCGGTGGTCACCACCAACGTACCGTCCAGGTCGATCGTCGCCCGGTCGAAGAACTTCTTGGGCTGGCGAGCCCAGACGTTCAATCGGGCGTCATCGGCGGCCTGCATGAGGCGGCGGATGTCTCCTTTGTCAAAGCGTCGGCAGAAGTCGCCCGCAGTGGTCGGGTCGGGAATCCGCTCGGTGCCCAGCGCGTCGAGGAAGACCTCGTCGTTGCGTCGCAATTCGATGTCCTCTAGTCGCGTGCCGTCGCACAAGGCGTTGTAGGCCAAGTTCAGCACGTGATCCGACTCGGCGGTACGGACGATGGATCTTCAACAGATGCAAGCGGCGGTCGATCGCTGTGACGAGGCCGATCTCGCGAGCCAACTGATGCACCAGCCCAATGCCGCCGACGCCGATGGCACGCATCTTATCGGCGAGTTCCACCCGAATGTTCGTGGTTGCGAACATCGGCTGACCTCGATCCTCCCGCGGGCCATCCAGCCGCCGCTCGATCCGCTGCTTGGCTTTCCTCAAACGCTTCTGTATACTGGTCTTCACTCGAAATCCTCAATGTCTACGGGTAATGGTTCTTCTTGACACCCATTATTGACTCTTGCGTAGCTATTGAACTGTCACGATCGGAACTGCGTATAGGAAACTAGGGGGTTTGGAGTGTGCTGGCGGATAGCGGATGGATCAATAGCTACGCAAGGGTCAATAAATCCCGGAAAACATGGTTGGTTTCGAGTCCTTTGTGAAATTAGCGCAGAGGGATCGCTTGCTTGAGGGCTAGACGGGATGGGAACAGTCTAAGGAACGCAGGAAGAGTGGTTCCTGGTCCACCACCACCAAGCTCGAAGAGAGGACAAAACTCTTCAGTATCTTCGGATTCGATTTCACGCTTCACTGGGGTACCGGCACCGGCGAAGAGACCGATCGGAACCATTACTCCTACGAAGGCACGGGCAACTACCAGTTTGGCGACATCCACG
>JANXQG010000090.1 GCA_025356915.1 Planctomycetota bacterium
CGACACTTATTGATTCGCCGGTCCTTAGAGGGGCCGGAAAGCCTGGCAAACGACAGATCTGACATCTTGGCGGGTTCGATTGTTAAAAGTGGGTTAGGGCGTTGGTAAGAAAACAGTGCCTAACATTCTATCCAAGCAGTAAAGCTTATCATTTTTGACGCGGTTTGCCCGGTTCGGCACTGATTTGCGGCTCTTTCCATTCAATCTGAGTTTTCCGCAATCCCGATTACTATCAGTGGTGACAGAGGTGAGTTTTACGCGGGGCAGACGAAGACCGTGCCAACAAGGTACTCCGTCCGCCGCAAAACATGCACGGACTCGCTCTGTCGAAACATCCACTTCCCGTTTTTTGGAAAGATCGCGAACTATGAAAACACTACAGTGTACAATCGCATCGCTGCTCGTCGGCGCAATATTTGCCGGCACGGCCATGGCACAGACCATGTCGTCTCGAGTGCTACAGCCTAGCTCGATTCAACAGATGGCGTTCCAGTCGGACGATGCCGCTGGCTATGCAGTAGCCGATTCCGCTCCAGCCGGAGCGGCGTCCGCCCTGGCCTCGCCCAGTAACCAGCCGTCGGTTGTGGCCAAGGTCGAAGAGAAGCCGGTTGCGGAAGCTTTTAGGCAACCGTGCGAAACGTCGTGCGAAACGCAGTGCGGCAATCGGGCGGAGGAAGGCCCCTACAAGCTATTCCACGGTCCCCGACTAGAATGTAATCACCTCGATATCCGCGGCTTCTTCGATGTTGGCTGGACCGGTAACCCGGACTACCCCTTGAACCGCTTCAACGGCCCCGTCGGCTACAATGATCGATCCAACGAGGTCGACTTGAATCAGTTCTACCTGATCGCCGAACGCATTGCCAAGGTTGAAGGCGATTGCGGTGTCGATTTCGGCTACCGCACTGACCTGATGTACGGCACCGATCGCCGCTTCGTGCAGGCGGCTGCCGGTACGGGATGGGACAGCAACTTCAATAATGGCAACCGATTCTACGGATTGGCCGTACCCCAGATGTACGGCGATTTGGCCATTAACAAGCTGCTTCTCCGTGGCGGTCACTTCTATGCCCCTTGCGGTTTTGAAGTTCCCAATGCCGACGGCAACTTCTTCTACTCGCACACCTACGGATTTTTGTACGGCATGCCGACAACGCTCACCGGCGGCTATGCAACCTATAAGGTTCAGGACAAGTTGCTGGTCAATGCAGGACTCGACACGGGTTGGAACGAGTTTGAATCGCTTAACGGCAAAATCAACGCCATGTTCGGTGTCAACTGGACCAGCAAAGATGACAAGGTGAACGTGACCTCCGAGTGCTTTATCGGCAACACTCAGGCCGCCGGAGTCGACAGTAGCCGCGTCAATATCTGCACGGACATAAACGTCAAGCTGGGCTGCAAGTGGCGCTATGTTTTGGAAAACACCGTCTGCCACGATACCAACACGACCAACACGACCAGCCAAACATTCGATAATAACTTTGTTCCGGTCACGGGCATGGGTCCAGCCTCGTGGATCGGCTGGACCAACTATCTGCTCTACGATATCAACGATTGCTGGGGCTTCGGCATCCGCTACGAGTACTTTGAAGACCTCGACGGCGCTGTGGTGTCCCAGGTTGGTCCTCCGGGGTTCCTCGAACCGGGCGCCAAGTGGAACGACGTGACGGTCGGTCTGAACTGGAAGCCCAACAAGAACGTCACCGTTCGCAGCGAAGTGCGCTGGGACTGGGCCGCCAACACGTCCGCACCAGGCTTCAAGCCGTTCGACGATGGCCAAAAGAACAGCCAGTGCCTATGGGGCAACGACGTCGTGATCAAGTTCTAAGCTCAATCCAAGATATGTGAACTTTGGGGTGAGTGGACGTCGGCCGTGTTGAGGGGGCAACAATCCCAGCAGCACGGCCGACTCGTTTTCTTGATCTTACGTCCATAAATTCCGGTCCAACATCCGGTAATTGATCGCCTCGTTCAGATGATGCGGCTTCACGCCGTCGCAATTGTCTAGGTCGGCAATCGTGCGGGCAACGCGGAGGATCTTGTCGTGGGCACGGGCGGAAAGGCCCATCTCGGCCATCGCCCCCTTGAGCAGGTTGCTGCACTCGTTGTCCAAGACGCAGAACTGACGGGTCTGCCGGTGGGACATGTCGGCGTTGTAGCGAGTCTTTGTATTGCAGAAACGCTCTGTCTGTCGTTGTCGTGCGGCAGCTACCACGGCCCGCATCTCTGCGCTCGATGTGCCCGGCGTCCCGCCCGATAGCTCGCGAAACGGCACGGCAGGAACCTCGATGTGAAGGTCGATTCGATCGAGTAAAGGCCCCGAGATCTTGCTCATGTATCTTTCAATCTGCGGCGTCGAACAGTTGCAGCTCCGTCGCGAGTCGCCGCGATAGCCGCAGGGGCACGGGTTCAAGGCGGCAATAAGCATGAAATTTGCCGGGAACGTCGTGCTATTTAGGGCGCGGCTGATCGTCACCATGCCATCTTCCAGCGGTTGGCGGAGTACTTCTAAGGTGCGGCGATTGAATTCCGGAAGCTCATCGAGGAACAAAACGCCATTGTGGCTCATCGAGATCTCGCCGGGCGTTGGCGTCGAACCGCCGCCGACCAGCCCAGCGTCGCTGATCGTATGGTGGGGCGAACGAAAAGGCCGCACGGCCAAGAGCGGCTGACCCGGCTTCAGGCGGCCGACCGCACTGTAGATCCGTGTCGTCTCGATCGATTCGCTTGGCGTCAGATCGGGCAGGATCGTCGGCATCCGCTTGGCCAGCATCGTCTTGCCGGAGCCGGGCGGGCCGATCATCAGCAGATTGTGACCACCAGCAGCCGACACGATGATCGCCCGTTTGGCCATCTCCTGGCCGCGAACGTCGGAGAAATCAACCTCATAATTGGCCAGTTCGCGAAACAGATCGTCCAGCCGCGACGGGGTCGGTTCGATCTCGATTTCGCCGGTGAGGAAGGCGACGGCCTGGGCGAGACTCTGCACGGCAATGACGGTGATGCCTTCGACAACGGCCGCTTCCGCCGCACTTTCGGCCGGCACGATCAGCCCACGGAGGTTTTTGTCTTCGGCCGTCGCAATCGCCATCGACAAGGCCCCTTTGGTCGGCCGCGTGGTGCCGTCGAGAGCCAACTCACCGACAATCGCGAAGTGGGCGAGCAATTCGGAAGCGACTTGTCCGCTGCCGATGAGCGTGCCTATGGCAATCGGCAGATCGAACGATGCGGCATCTTTTGGCAGATCGGCCGGGGCAAGGTTGATCACGATGCGGCTTTGCGGGCGTTGGAAGCCCGAGTTGACCATTGCCCGCTCGACGCGATGCGTGCTTTCCTTGACTGCGGCTTCCGGGAGCCCAACGAGGATCTGTTTTGGCAGCCCACTGGGAGACACATCGACCTCGACCTCAACAGGCAGGGCCTCGATGCCGACGAGCGTGAAGGTTTTGAGTTTGGCGAGCATAACTTTGTCGCGATCTCGTCTGGATAGGGCTATTTTCGGTCCCCCTCCCTCTGGGAGGGGCTGGGGCAAGAGACATTCTCTGGCCTGTCCAGCAGCCCCTATATTGTGGCAGAAGAAAACCCGTCCTACAAGAGGAAAGCCATTCAGCGAAAGTCATACAGATATTATCCCGGCATGGAAGTAGGTCAGGCTTTCGTCGCAAATCTTAAGGGCTTCCGCACGGTGAGCAGGCTGGGTAACATTTCTGGCAAAGAAGCGGCCAAGGCGTTCACAAAAGCCGGATGCAGCCTATTGGACAAGTAGGAAGCCATCTTGTCCTTGTCATGCCTGGCGTCCGAGTCAATTTATCGATACCCCAGCACAAAGAGCTATCCACGGGAACGCTTCTCCCGCTAATTCGTAACTCCGGGATGACTGTTGAGGAGTTCTTGAAATTGCTTTAGCTCCACCCAATGCGAGAGGGTGAGCTTGGCAATGGATGTGGATATTGTTCTCCGTCCGGGAAGCACGCGCGGCGGGCACCGTGGCACCGTCAAGGTCTTGGCAACTTCGGGATGCCGAGGTTAGTTCCTATCTGTGTATATGCCCCAAATTCGGTGGATGCCACATTTCTCCACCCACATTTCTCCACCTAGCCATGCAGCCAATTTGCAGAATCCTTCCCAGAATGCCAATACCGGTTCGTGTCCCCGGAATTTCTGTGGCGAGCATCAACGAAAGAACCCAACGGCCAGCGGACGATCCAGATTTATCCCCAGCAGGATACAGCGGATGGGGAGGGATTCGAACCCCCGGTGGAATTTCTCCCACTGCAGTTTTCAAGACTGCCGCAATAGACCACTCTGCCACCCATCCTAAAGCCTTGTACCTCAATGCCTTGCGGCATGCCTTTTGCAATCGCTGCCGATCTGCCCTCGTTGTCAAGGACACCCGAGGGCACGCTCGGGTGATCGGTTGGCTGCCAAGGACGGACAATTGCCATAGGACATCTGTTCCAAGTCTACCGCACGGCCAAAAAACTACAAGTCGGCTGGGAACGGTTCCTAAAAAACTGGTATCATTAGCATAGTCTTTCCTCGAAATAGGTGGCCAATTTCATTATACTATGCTCTCGTTTTGCCAAGGAGTTTTCCGTGTCCTCTGCTGATGCAACCCCGCCGACTGGTCCCACTCCACAGGAACTCAAGTCGGCTCTCAAAGCGTTCCGAAAACGGCTCAAGCTGACTCAGCTTGACGATCAATCACGAATCGGCCGTGGCCCAATGAGCGGCGGGCACGCTTCGGGTATTGTGGGTATTATGCCGCCCGACCAGTTTCCGACGTCCGTTTGGGAAGAGTTGGCTCGGCAAGGCAAGCTCAAACGGGCAGGCAGCGGAATGTATTCGCTATGAAGTGAAGGCTCAGTAAGCTGCTCATGGATTACCTGACGACCCTGGGGATAGCAGTCGGCTTGGCAATGGACGCATTTGCGGTCTCGATTGTCGCTGGCCTGAACATGCCCCGGATAACGCTACGCCACGTCTTCCGCATTGCTTTTCACTTCGGGCTTTTCCAGTTTATCATGCCTGTGCTCGGGTGGGTGGCGGGCAAGGAGATGGCCTCAAGAATCGGAGTTTTCGACCATTGGATTGCCTTTGCGCTGCTTACCTTCGTTGGCGGCAAGATGCTTCGAGAAGCCTGGGGGGAACACAAGACCGAATCACGAGCCGATCCAACGCGGGGGATAATGCTTATCACGCTTTCCGTCGCCACAAGTATTGATGCACTGGCGGTAGGCATCAGCTTCGCTTTCCTGCACGTTACCATCTGGCTTCCTAGTGTGGTCATCGGCATCGTGACTTGCGTTCTGAGCGCGATTGGCATGACTTGTGGCAGCCGGATCGGCGCTCGGTGGGGTCGTTTGGCTGAAGCGGCAGGGGGATGCGTGTTGCTCTTCATCGGAGGAAAGATATTGGTTTCCCACCTTTTCGTGTAAGATGTCTTGCCTCTCTTGCAAAGTGAATTGCCATGGCAATTTTTGAATAGTATAGTGGCCCCGTCTACCTCCTTCCTCTCACAACCTCAACCCGAAAGTGCCAAAGGAGTGACGGGCTTTATATGCAACCTTTGGCCCATTGACAGCCTGTTTTCCGGCCGATAAGATTGCAGCATGGAATACACAAAGGAAGCTGTTCGCGTTGGCCCCTCCCAGCATGGCCTGGGGGTTTTTGCTTTGCACTCATTTGCCACCGGCGATTACATCGGCCAGATCCATGGCGAGATCGTGGCGGACCCGGAGTACGGTTCGGAATATGGCATCGATCTTGGCGATGGCGATCGAACCTTGGAGCCCGCCGCACCGTTTCGTTTTCTCAATCACAGTTGCCAACCCAACTCCGCGTTGGTCATCTGCGACGAGAAAAATGAAGACGGAACTTCCCTCGATCCGAGTGTGTGGCTGGAAATTCTCAGCAAGATTGCACCAGGCGAACCGATGACCATCGACTACGCATGGCATGCCGATGCGGCTATCCCTTGCCAGTGTGGTACGGCGAAGTGCCGTGGATGGATCATGGCGGAAGAGGAACTTGATGATGGAACATCAAAAACCTGAGAAAACTCTTCCTGTAGGCGTTTCTGATTCGTGATTTATACAAATAAAGTGAGCATTTCATGTCCCGCGAAACCATGTCCTCCCGACAACGTGTTCTGGCAGCCCTCAACCACCAGATTCCCGATCGGGTGCCGATCGATTTGGGCGGAAACCAGACGGGTATCCACAAGTTTGCCTTTCAGGCGGTAGCTGAGCTTTTGGGAATTGACGCATCCGTGGTCATCATGGACGCCGTGCAGCAGCTTGCCAGGCCAAGTGAATCGCTGCTGGAGCGGTTCCATGTCGATACGCGGTATATCGCCGCAGGTGCGGCGGCCGATTTCAAAGGCGGTATTGTCCAGCGGCAGCGCAATGGCCAGCTCTGGCACGACTTGACCGATGAGTTTGGTATCACTTGGTCGATGCCCGACGACCAGCCGTTCTACATGGACATCTCGCACCATCCACTGGCCAGTGCCACGATCAAAGACATTCGCGACTACCCGTTTCCCAAGGGCGATGACCCGGGCCGATTTGTCGGGCTCCGTCAGCGGGCACTGGAGATCCGGCAGCAGACACCGTACGCCGTGGTCAGCGGGATATCCGGCGTGGTCTATGAGATCTGCTGGTATCTGCGCGGCCTGGAGACCTGGTTTATGGACATGCTCACTCAGCCGGATTTCTGCGAGGTTCTGATCGATCAGACGCTGAAATTCTGGATGGATTGGTTCCGGGTTTTCCTGGACGAGGTGGGCGATGTGGTTGACGTGATCATGATCGGCGACGACTTGGCCGCGCAGAAAGGGCCGCTGTTCCGGCCTGAGTTCTATCGCAGCGTGGTAAAGCCGCGGCACAAGCAATTGGTCCAGTACATCCGCTCGCGGACTCAGGCGAAGATCTGGTATCACACGTGCGGCGCGTGCGTCGAGTACATTCCGGATCTGTTGGACAATGGCATCGACATTCTTAACCCGGTGCAGATCAGTGCCAGCGGGATGGAGCCTGCCGGATTGAAGGCCCGCTTTGGCAGCCGCCTGACGTTTTGGGGCGGAGCAATCGATACACAACATGTGTTGCCGCAAGCCTCGGCCGAAACCGTCCGCGAGGAAGTACGGCGAAATTTGGAGATATGGAAGCCTGGCGGCGGCTACGTGTTCAATAACGTCCACAATCTTCAGGCAGGAGTTCCGCCGGAGAACATCGTGGCCTTGTATGATGCTGCGTATGATTTCGGATTCTATGAGTAGAACATATCTCGCTATACCCGAAGCGCAAGCGATCGTCAAGTTCTTCGTCACGCCAGCGGTAGAGCCTCGTTCGAGCGCGCGATGAAATCGTGCAACTCCACGATCCGCGCTACTTCGGGATGAACGAAAGGATTGCCCAACAGGTCCACCAACCGG
>JANXQG010000092.1 GCA_025356915.1 Planctomycetota bacterium
CGACACTTATTGATTCGCCGGTCCTTACTTATCATCGTCGCTGTTTTCTTCGCTGGCTAGCTTCCGGAAGTATTGTTCAATGGCATCGCGATAATGCGGGGGGAAATCGCGGCCCATTTGCTGCAAGGCTTCTTCACGTTGCTTTGGTGGCAGGTCGCCCCAGCCGCTCTTGTGGCCGATGTCTTTCTTCGTGACGTCACCGGGTGCCTTGCCACCCATGGGCTTGCTATCGGCGGCAGGCTTACTGGACTGCAACGAATTGGACTGGCTCTGGCTCTGCTTGTTCTGCTCATCTTCAATCTTCTTGATCATCTTGTCCAACGACTCAATCACGCCATCCTCGACTTTGCGAACCTTGGGTCCGGCCCGGCCTAGGTTGAGCCGCCGCTGCACATCTTCCATCCGCCGCGCGATGTGATCGAGCGTTTCCTCTTCCAAAGAGTTAAGATCGGCTTGCATCAGATAGGCGACAGCGACGTAGCGTCGCGGACTGGCCTCGGCACCGTCAAGCAACTGAACAATGACCTTCAGCCCTTCGCTCTTGTTGAGCATACGATGGTAGGCCACACCCTGGTAAAAAAGCAGTTCAGCGGGGGCCACGACTTCGGCCGTCTTTAGGCCGCCGAGTTGCTCCATTGCCTCCTCAAACCACTGCCCCTGAACGAGCCAGCGACCGTAGTACAGCCGCATGTTGGCAGCCACCAGCGGTGCCGTCTTGGAATCGGTCAGACAGGCGAAGGTCGGCAGGACGATGCGGCTACGGGGATGCGAGCAGATTTCCACGAGCTGTGCGACCTTGGGATCGACGATGGCAAAGGTCTCGGCCAAGCGGTCGAGCAACTCGGAGCCGGTGGCCGAATCGCTGATGCCGGTGACGACTGCCAATGCCTTGCCTTGAAGAACCGCATCGGCTGCATTCTGCTGTAGCCAAGCAACAACCTGACCCTTGACGTCCGAAACTTGCGGTGGATGCCAGGTCGGTGCCTTGCGAAACGCCGGATCGGGCAGCGGAACCGACGTGGCGGATAGAGCGGAAGAACAGGTCAGAACGATGAGGAAAATTGAAAATTGAAAATTGCGAGCAGGAATCGTGCTCGAACGAGTATTTGCAAAATTGCTCATGGTTTTCTCCTTTGGCTTCTCGGGTTTGGGTCGCCGTAAGCGAGTTCAAATCTCAAATCTCAAATCTCAAATTTGCAATTTGTATTTTGCAATTTCTCTATTCGTTCTTTCCCAGTTCCAAATCCCGGGTAACCCTATGAACCCGGGCCTGCTGCTCGCTCAGGTGCCGCAAGGCCTCCTGAACGTCTTCCTTGCTGGCCTGCTCGCCGTCGATGAGCTTTGAATAACGCTCGGTACGACGGTTCACACGCATTTGCAGGGCGCGGATCATTTTCAACTCGGCAAGCTGCTCGATCAAGGGCGGATCCTGCGGCTGGCCATTGGGCGATGGTCCGGGCGGTTTCTTCTTGCTTTCCGCATCTTTCTGCGCCTTCTTAAAGGCATCGACAATCTCTTCCAAAGCTTTAATCACATCGGTCTCGATGGCTTGCGTAAGCACTTCGGTCTTGCCCTCAGCGAGCCGATGAACGAGTTGCTGCATGTCGTCGCGGACCTGCTGCACAGCCTCGGGCATGGCCACGGAGCTGCCTTCCTGACGGAGCAGCGAGAGGGCCTTGTCGACTTCCATCACAATCTCAGCCTCCCGATTGCTCAGGCGGCCTGTATCGATCTCGTGAGCATGTGAGCGTTCCGTCAGGGGAATTTTATCCAGGCGGACGGTGCCTTCAAAGATTTCACGCTGGATTTGCAAGACCTTTTGGAAGCGGGCTTCGAGCATGGCCAAAAGCCGCTTCATTTCTTCTTCGCGGAGTTGGCGGAGAATCTCTTCCAGTTCGGCCTTGGCGGTGTCGAGTTCGCGGAGGGCCTTCTCTTGCTCGTCCAGTGCCCCATCCTTCTTGGCTTTTTCCAGCCGCTTCTTGGCCGCTTCCATGTGGTCCTTGGCCGCTTCCAGTCGCTTGCGAACGGGATTCTGCTCCTGCTGCGGATTGTTGGAATCCTGGGCTTTCGGAGGCGAATCTTTTTGATCCTCGCCCTGTTCTTGACCTTGACCCTGCCCTTGCTGGCTCTTACCCTGCGACTTTCCGCTTTCACTCGGCTTCCCGCTTTCACTCGGCTTCCCGCTTTCACCGGGCTTGCCACTTTCACTAGGCTTGCCACTTTCACTAGGCTTTCCGCTTTCACTGGGCTTATTTTTGCCGTCACCTTTGCTGGAGGGATCCTTCGCTTTGCCATCGTCCTTGCCGCCGGACTTGGGCGAATCCTTGGCAGAAGACTTTGGCTCTTTGCCAGCGGATTTGCCAGGTTCTTTGCCATCGCTACCCGATTTCGATTTACCGTCGCTCTTACCTGACTCCTTACCGTCATTCTTACCGTCGCTCTTCGAGTTGCCCTTGCCGTCATCTTTTTCGTTGCTGTGGGCTTTTTCTTGATTCTCACGGATGTCCTTCGACAGACTGCCCGTTCGCTGGGCGAGCCCGCCCTGTTCATCGGAGAGCGATTTCGGATCCTCGCCACCGGCGGTGCGACCCTGGACATCCTTCTGCTCGCGGATGATGCCGTTCAGGAGATTGAGATATTTGCGGATCAAGGCTTTCTCGTCTTGGATCCGCTGAGAACGGTCTTCGCTGAGCAACAGTTTGAGGATAGCGTCGAGATCCTCGTTAACTTTACCCTGTTTGCGAGCCGCATCGCCAAACTTGTCGCGGCGAAGCAAATCGACGATATCCTGAAAATCGGCTTCAACCCTGCGTTCTCCACTTTCCTTGAGGGCCTTATCGATCAGCGCAGTCCGATTCGGATCGGTCTGGCGAATCTGGTCCCGCATCTTCATCAGGATGCCCTGTAGATCTTTGAATTCGGCAGCCAACTGCTGCTGGGTGGTGGAAAGGCCCTCCACGGCAGACCCCGGCAGAGCGGAACCCGACGCGGCGACCGGCGGCGCAAGCTTGCTGGCTTCCGCCGTTGGTTCCTTGGTTCCGGCCGCTTGAGCCACGGAGACGGCCAAGGCAATCCACGCCCCCCACAGCCATCGACATCGCTTCATCATGGAACTCACTCCTTCGTCAAGGTGCGTCAGGCTCTCCAGCCCGACCTTGTCTGGTGTACTGTCAGGCAGGAAAGCCTGACCTACGCGCAGACGGTCACTCTTTTTCACCAAGGCTTTCTTGTTCAGTTCTTTCGGTCCGCCGAGTCAGCTCTTTTTGCCGTTCGATGATCTTCTTCAGCCGCTGTACAACATTGATATTAAAATCTTCCGTCTTCATCATGTGATCGAGAACGTCTCTCATCATTGCAAGGATTTGGTCGGCCTGCTTCTGGGCGGCATCGCGCCGGCCCGGCCCGGCCGAGAGATCATCAACTTTCGCTTGCAAGGCCGCCAGACGCTTCTCCAAGACAGGGAACATACTATCCACGATAACGTGCAGCGGCTGCAACACTTGGGTTTCAATGCGCTGCTTACGCGTCTCGTTATTGGCTTGGTTATTATCCAATTGTAAACGAATTTCCTCGATTGCGGCAGCTACATCCGCCGTTTCCATGGCGTTCTTGCCACAATTCTGCAACGCCTGCAAGGTCCGTTCCAAACGACGTTTGTTCATTTCGTCGGCAGAAAACTTGGGGGATTCTTCCACCCGCTCGCCAGGCTCGGCACCAGCCGACTTAGCTTTTGGAACCCCAGCAACACCCTTCTCGGGAGGGGTGAAGTCCATTTTCAAGAGTAGATTCCGCGTTTCAATCATTTCCTCAATAATCGCCTCAAACCGCTGTTTCACGAGTAATTCTCGCGCCTCCAGCCTCGTCACCAGTTCGTCTTCGGAAACGACGTCCAACTGCCATGACTCGCCGCTGCCGATATTGGGACCATTGCCGAACGTGCAAAGATCGGCGGCACGCACCGCCAACGTCAGGTGTTGACCCGTAGCCAGGCTCAGTTGCGAGGCTTTCACATCTGCCTCTTTCACGACATACTCGGGCAGGTGTTTGAGTAACTCGACCAGAGGCACTTCGCCCGACCGCCGCACGGGAACCTTGGGGGTTTCGCCGGGCTTGGGCGATGATTCGTCGGACGGCATCTTCGGGGTTGCTGACGCGGCGCGCTCCTCGACGGTGTAGTTCCACCAAACCCTGCTTAGGCCATGGTCATCGCTGATCGTACCGGTGACCGGCAGGCGGCCCTTGGGTGTGACAACCGGCTCTCGTGTGCCGACCAGACGTACCTTGACCTCCGGGGGCTCATCGGGCACCGCCACCAAAGACAAGAGAATCGGGTCGCGAGCCTTCAGTCCGTCGGTATCGCGGAGGGTAAACTGGAGCGCAACCTCGTGCGGCGACTTTGCTGCCGGTTTGGCTTCCGCAGTACCCTTCCCGTCGGCGCGGGCCGCGGTATTCGTCTCCGTGGCCGTGGGGGCGGGGAAAGGTTCAAACTGATAAGAAAACTCATTTCGCTCGGCACCTAATTCGTTGCCGAGAAACTGACGACACCATGCCGCACTACTCTCCGTTGCGGGAGAGTCGATGCGAGCCGTCTCCAACGGCTTGCTGGAAGTGCCGGTAAGCGTTACGCGAGAACCAATCGGCACGCGAACCGGAACCGCTCCACTAGCCGAGTCGATCGTCAACGGACCGCGCTCCATATAACGAGGATATTCGCAGACCACCTTCAGGTTCAGGTTGGGATTGGGAACGACCTTCAACTGTAGGTCGTACAGACGGCCATCGCCCCCGGCAATATCGAGATGGATCGAGGAGAGTACCCCCGTAAATGGGTAACTATATTCTTGTAGCACTTCACCCACGACAGCCGAAGCAGTTACCGGCCGGCCGATGTTCTTCATGGTCTTTCGGTCGCGGCCGCCACCTTCAACGCGATAGCGGATCTCGACCTTCTCCGGAATGACGGGTATTTCGGTATCGCCACGGAATGCCTGCACGCGGAGATCAAAATTTGCTCCCGCAGCCACCTTGGCCACGCCCTCGGTAAAACCCACCGCCTCCAAGCGGATCTTGCGAGGCCACATCGTGTTTGCCAAGAGCAAATTCCGCTCGGCCCATAGGTTGAGCACCGTGGGGGCCATCACTGCCAGCAGGCCGATTGCCAAAGCCAGTCCCAGAGCGACGACGATCTTCCGCACCAGCGGCATGAGGTTGAATACTTCAGAAAGCGACACGTTCTCAAATCGCTCGCGGGCTTGATGGCTGGTGTGGGCAAGCATCTGGGGATTGAATCCGCTCGACTCGATCGGGCGATCCAACAGCGACACCGTCGTCAGCAGGCCGTCGTTGAAGTGCGAAAACTGCCGCTCCAAGATCGTGGCCATATTGCAGTCACTGAGGCGGACGAAAGCGCGGCGGAGGATGAAGAGGAAGAGTACTACGGCTAGGCCGATGCCAGTCGCGGCCAACACGATCCCGCGCACCGGCCGCGGCGGCTCAAAGAGCCAATCGATCGCCATGCTTCCCCAAAAGGCCGCGCCAAGCCAGACGGCCATCGCCGCCAGCCCTTCCAGCCAGATATAGCGACGGATCCCCGCGCGCAGAGCAGCAAGCTGCTGACGGATAGCAGGCGGCAGAGGCGGTGAGGATGTGTGTTCTGGGGTTGCCATGATTTCTTAGGACCGATCCGACCGATCGGTCAGATGTTTTTTGTGCCACATGCTGGAAGCCCGTGCCACGTTCTATTTTCCACCATCAGGCCAATTTTGCCAAACGCCGAACCAGCCATTCAAGACTCAAAACGCAGCATAGAGCGACCAACATCCATTCTAGCCATTTTTCATCTTCTTCTGGCTTAGAGGCCAGCGAAATCAACTCCGTGCGGCCGACGTCCTTCAGCCGATCTACCAGCGAGGGCGAGGCCGTGTTGCTCAGTGCCACCGACAGATCGTCGTAATATTCGCCCTGCGTCTTCTGTGCAATTTCCCGAAGCAAGCCCGCGTTGCGTTGCGGATCCTCATCTTCCAACTTGGGCACCACGCCGCGAAAAGTTTGATGCACTCGCTCGTCCACCGTCTCGGGCACAATCAGTTCCAATCGGTACTCACCCGGCCGCACAACGGGCAATTCGACCATGAATCGCCCTGCCTTACTCGGATCGGCCGGCATCAACACCGCCTGCCGATCGACACCATCGCGGGTAACCTCAAGCGTCACGCTGGGGGAGGTGAGCGGCTGCAAACGGGAGTTCTTCAGTTGCGCCAGCACTTCCACGGAAGTGCCCACGTTGTAGCGGTCTCGATCGATCGATAGCGAGCCGCGCTGCGACTGGCGGCGGAGGCGCTCCTGGGCCACAAAGCGGATGGTCTTGGTCCAGAACTGTTCAAACAACGCGGGATCGACCCGCCGCAACCGCCATGTCTCGGCACTGCCCAAGTACAAGACCGGTGACGCACTGTAGCGATGCACCGCCATATAGATCGGTTGCTGGCCGCCCTGGGCTTTGCGGGAATCGCCAAAGCGGGCCAGCACGGTGGCTCCCGCCTTCTTGTCGCGGACCGGGCAATAGCTATAAACGCCGGAAAACTGTGACCAGGTCGCCTGCGAAGCGATGGCCGAGTCACCCAGCCAGAGATAGGACGCTTGCAGTCCTTCGCGCGTGAACTCCAGCGGCCAGGCTTCTTCCGAGCTAAAGGTTACATTGCTCCGCGTGTTAAGTCCCTGATTGAATTCGACCGGATAGAGCTTGCGGATCTTGGCCATGTCCGGGTCTTGGACCCATCCCTCGGCTGCATGACCCGCGTTGACCGGTCCGGCCACAACAATCATACCGCCGTAGTCCTGGTCCACCCAATCGAACAACAAGTCGATCTGTTCAGGCTTCAAGGCTTTCCAATCAGGATCAAAGGCCACGATGCAATCGTAGTCGGCCATCTGTTGCCGCGATGTGGGGAAGTCGCCAAGGATGTTCGTGGCTTCCTGCGATATGCCGGTCTGGCCAGACTGCAATAAGACATCGACTTTCATCGATTTATCGCGGAAAAGGAGCGTGCGAAGATACTGATAATCGCGCAGCGGACCGCCGGCCAACAGGAGCACGTGCGTCTGACGGTCGGAAACGTCCAGCGGGCATTCCCGGAATTTATCGGATGCCTCGGAACTACCCAACGGAGCCTTCACTCGCAAGCAAAGCACGCGCTGGCCCAATTCCGAAGGCGGCAGTTCAAACTTGACGGGCACGGTCTCGCCATCGCCGAGAAGAATCTTCTCGGCAAAATCGACAAGCTTCCCCTGACCGCGGCGTGAAGGATCCTTGGCAGCGGCACCTTCGCGGACCAATAGTTCCACCCGCACCGTTTGCCCCTTCAAGCCGTAGCCTTGGATCGAACCTTCCACCGAGTAGCGATCGCCGGCAAAGACACGGGAGGGAACATTGAAGTCGGCCACACGGACATCGACGGGCTTCTTTTCCGACCCGACGCCGATGGTGTAAATGGGAATGTGCGAATCGCGGGCAAGATCCATGGCCGTATCGGGCGATGCGCCGGCGTTCAGGCCACCATCGCTGATGAGCACAATCCCGGAGACCGGCGTACTCCGCTCCTCGCGCAAGAGTTGTTCCAATGCCTCACCCAGACGGGTCTCGGTGCCGCCGGGCACAAGGTGTTTGCGCCAAACAGGCGGTGCTACAGCCGCCTTGCTACTTGCCTCAGAACTGCCTGCCGTCCTGCCCCCGGCAGGCTCGCTCCCGGCCGTTTCACCAGACACCGGTGCCTCCAAGGGCAAAACCACACGGCGGTCGCGTTCCAAAACACTGTTGAAGGGCACGACGGTGACGTGATGCTTCTTGCGCAGACGGGCGAGGAATTCGGTATTGTCGAGACCTGAAGCCACCTGTTGCAGACGCGTCTGACCGGCACGGCCAGAAGGCGTGTCGGGGTCGAGTCGGGCCATACTCAGGCTGGTATCGACCATCATCAGCACACGGCTGTCGTGATGCTCTTCGCGCTGGCTCCGCCATCGCGGCTGGAGAAAGACGACCAGAAGGCCGATCAGCACTAACGTGCGCAACAGCGGCAGCCCGATGCGGAGATACCTGGGCAACTCACCTGTATCCCGGCGGTAGATCCAAAGCAATGGGGCAAGAATCGCCAACAGGACACCGCCGTAGATCCACCAATCGTAGTCGGACTGGATTCGCCCCAACTCAAATTTTGAAGTGATGGGCACTTCAGCCAAGAGCCACAACGCGAAGGGTATCATGCCGGGCCTCCTTTCGCGATGACATTCCACGGATCGGTCATCCGCGTCGCCACGTGATACCCACACGACCAGGCGAACCACTGCTCCAAGATGAGTACCATCACAAGAATCTGCAAGAACAAATCGCCTAGATTGCGCCCCTGGGTTTCGTCGAGCTTCGTGTTGAACTTCGAGGCGTACTCGAATTCATATTTCAGGGGGGCAAGCCGGGAGGCCAGGTCGGAACCGGCCAGTGCTCGCAAATCGCCTTCTCCCGGATCGACGTTGACGACAAAATTACGGGTTTCAGTCTTGTGGGATGGTTGCGTGAGCAGGGCCTTGTAGAAACCGGCCGTCTCTGTCTTCGTGTAGGTTATGGTCCGTCGCCCCTTGGTTGAGACTTCCCCGTTGATTGTGGCGGCCGAGGCGTCGCCCCCGGGACCGGTAAAATGGACCGCTTGCTCGAAGGGAGGATCGCTGAAATTCAGGGTCTTCGGTTCGCCCACCAATAATGTGTCGCTCGCTCCAAACCGATGCGAGAGGTAGGGGACCATATTGAGCACAAACGCCACAAAGGAAGGACCGGAACTGGGCCAATTGTTCCATGTGCCGGAGGTTGTCGAAAGGAGTGCAAGGACACGGCCGTGACCGAAGTTCTTCTCCACCAACAACGGCGCGCCGTTTCGCAACCGCATGATCACCCGCAGGGATGGATCGCTCTTGGCATTCCAGGCGGCCGGCGTGGCAAAATATTCCTTCACAAATATCATCGATAGGTAATCGACGCGATGGTCCATGTTATGAAACACGTCGTGGTCCTCGGACTGCACGTCGGGGGTATTGTCCAGCGGATCGACCACCAGCGATTCCGGGCCGGCCAAGGGCACGGGAAACAATCCGCTGCCGTTGCGATACAGATCCTGGGTGACAAGGTCGCCACGAGTCAACGGACCGGTGACAAAGAGCACGCCGCCGCCCGCCGCGACGTGTTTCTCCAACGCCTCGACACCCATGCGGTCGATCTTGGCAAAGTTGGAGACGCAAATCATGGCGAAATCGCTCAGCGGCCTTTTCGGCACGGATAAGTAGTCAATCGACACAATTTCCGGCTGAATGCCTTTGCGGGCGGTTAGCGCGTCAGAAATTCGTTTTGAATTCCCCGCCGTACGGTGACCATCGACCAGCAGCACCGGGGTGGTAACCGGGAGATCGATGACGGCATAACGCTTATTGTCCGCATCTACCGCGTCGGCATTGAGGTTAGCCGTGATCAAATGCTCGCCGGCGACGGCAAAATTGACATCAAACACTTTTTTCGCCCAGCGACCTGGTGGAATAGCGTCGATGATAACACTTCCGCCCGGTTTGCCATCGGCCGACCAGTAGACAGGCACATTCCGTACTGCGGACAGGCCATAGTTCTGCACGGTGAACTGCATTCGCCACTGCACGCCCGCGGCGCGAATGCCTTCCTCCGGCTCCAGAGAAGTGATCGCCAAATTTGGCCGGCCGAGTTCTTCCACGCAGTCGATGAGGCGGATCTCGATGTGGTTCTCGTCGAATTGTTCGAGACGATTTTTCAGATCGTCGGGCTTGTCCCACTGACGGCTGCGGAAGTCGGAAAGCAAATAAACAATCCGCCGCTCACCCGTATTTTCGCCCAGCAATTGCTGGATGGCCTCGAAGGCCGGCAAGGGCTCGGCGGCAGTCTGCGAGACCTGGATCGATTCCAAGGTATTACTCATGCGCTGGGCAAACTCGGCATCCACCGGTTCCTTCTGGAAATCGGGTCGTGTGCCACCATAGCGACCTCCGCAGCGTGAGAGCCGCAGGAGCGTGAAAGTTTGCGGCTCGCGGGGGCGGATCACCGACTCACCCAGCCGTTGGATCGCATTCTTGGCCTGATCGAAGGCCGTCAGAGTGCCTAAATTCTCGGACATCGAAAAACTGTCGTCCAGGATCACGATATGGTGCGTTGACTGCGCGCCGAGAAAGTTACCCCAGCGGTCGGGCAGCAGCGGCTGGGCCAGAGCCAGCACCACCAGGGCAATCGCCGCCATGCGCAGCAAGAGCAGGAGCAGTTGCTTCAGAATGACCCAGGTCCGGTGTTTCTTCTGGCTCACCAAGAGGAATTCCATGGCCGCCCACTCGACATGCTGGTGGCGCAGCATGTTGATCAAATGGATCAACAGCGGAGCGGCCATGAACCACATTCCCCAGTAAAATGGATGGACCAGAGGGAGCATCTAAGTTCGGTTCCTGTGGTGCATTCCCAACCGATTGCTGAGAAACGCCGCAAGGGCGGCATCCAGCGGTTGACTGGTCCGGAGGAGGACGTAATCGACATTATTTCGCGTGCAACCGCGACGGACTTCTTCCAAATAGGTCTGCATGGCCTTGAGGTAGCCTTCTCGAAGGGCGCGGGGGTTGCAACGCACGATGTCGGGCATTTCGAGCCCCTCAAACCGCGTCGGTCCCGTGAAGGGAAAGTCTAATTCGTCGTCGTCCAACAGGTGGAAGACCATCACGTCGTGCCCGCGACTGCGGAGCAGCTTCAGCCCGCGGAACAAACCGTCCCGCGGTGAAAACAGGTCGGACACGAGAATCATCATTCCCCGCCGGGGAAAGGTTTCGGCGACCTCGCGAAGAATCGGGTAGAGGTCGGTCTTGTCGCGGGGCGAGCTGACCTCCAATGCCTGGACAATCGATTCCAGGTGGTTCCGCTTCGCCCGCAAAGGCACAATCATCCGCACTTTCTCGTCGAAAGAAACGCAGCCCACGGAGTCTTGCTGGCGCAAGAGCAGGTAGGCCAGGCTGCAGGCGATCGTCGCGCCATACTCGAACTTATTCATCGCCCCGCGACCGTAGCGCATGCTGCCGGAGACGTCGACCAGCAAGGTGGCACGGAGGTTGGTATCCTCTTCAAACTGCTTGACGTAGTAGCGGTCCTGCTTGGCCCAAAGCTTCCAGTCGATGTGCCGAGGGTCGTCGCCGAAAGTGTATTCTCGGTGCTGGCGGAACTCGATCGACTGTCCGAAGTAGGGACTACGATGCATGCCGGCGAGAAAACCCTCGACAACGTGACGGGCTCGCATTTCCAGCCGCGTAATCCGTTTGATCGCGTCAGGATGCAAAAATCTTTTGGAATCGCGCATCGCGGGTCAGTTCGTCCTCTCGCTTGGGGGTTATGGCCACGATGCGGTCGATGACATGGTCGGTCGTGACGCCTTCGCTCTCCGCCGTGAAGCTTAGCACAATACGGTGCCGGAGCACCGGCTTGGCCAGGGTTTCAATATCTTCGCAGGTCACGTGGGTGCGACCTTGCAACAGGGCACGGGCCTTTGAGCCCAGGATGAGATATTGCACGGCCCGCGGCCCTGCGCCCCAGACCACCTGGTCGCCCACGAAGTCGGGCACGCCAGCCTCGCGGACGCGTGTCTGGCGGACCAGTGCCAAGGCATAGCGGATTACGTGGTCGGAAACAGGCACCTCGCGGACGATCCGCTGCAAGTCGAGAATCTCCCTTGCCGTGAGTACCGCCTCGATCGTGTCGCTCATCGTCGTCGTCGTCCGCCGAGCCACCTCAAACTCTTCCTGAAAGTTCGGATAGCGGACAAAGACCTTGAACATGAATCGGTCCTGCTGGGCTTCCGGCAGCGCGTAGGTTCCTTCCTGCTCGATGGGATTCTGCGTGGCCAGGATGAAGAACGGATCGGACAGTGCGTGCCGCACCCGGCCCACGGTGACTTGCCGCTCCTGCATGGCCTCCAACAAGGCCGCCTGCGTCTTCGGAGGCGTGCGGTTGATTTCGTCCGCAAGGATCACGTTGCTAAATAGCGGCCCCTCGAGGAAGCGGAACTCGCGGTTACCGGTCGTGCGGTTCTCGACAATCACATCCGTCCCCGTAACGTCCGCCGGAGTGAGGTCGGGCGTGAACTGGATCCGGCTGAAGCTCAGGTTGAGCGTGCGGCTCAAGGTGCTGATCATCAGCGTCTTGGCCAGGCCCGGCACGCCTTCCAATAGGCAATGCCCGCGGCTGAACAGGCAGATCAATAATTCTTCAATGACCGCAGTCTGTCCGACAATGACCTGACCCAATTGGTCCATGATCTTGCGGCGGGCAGTGCCGAGTTTCTCGACGGCGGAGGAATCCTGGGGGCTAATCTCGAATGTCATGATGGTATAATCTCGGGGCAATAGTTAATGTAGGATGGACCTCCGAGTCCGTCCGGT
>JANXQG010000094.1 GCA_025356915.1 Planctomycetota bacterium
GCGTAGGCATCTTGCCTGCGACCTTCCCTCTATCATTTTCGTACCGGAGACCTGTCGATGGTGAGGGAAAAACTTCGGCACCCATGCGAAAAACCCCAGTTGTCGCGATCCATGCGGTTCGCGACACCTGGGGTTGCGTTCCCTCGGTAGAACGGATTTTAATCCGTTTGAACGGAATGAATTCCGTTCTACGCTCTCCTGGCGGCCGATTACCTCGGCGGTGGATTTGGGTAGCCTGTACCAGGTCCAGGATTCACGTTGCCCACCATGTGCAGGTGGTCATGATCGATGTAGATCACTTCCTGGCAATCCTCATCGGTGGTGGTGTAAGGAACCGGCCAGCCAACGTGGGTGACCTCGGTGAAGTAAACCATGCACTTGAAGTGGGCGTGGTGGAGCTGCACAGGGCCCATCAACGGCATCACGCGGGGTGCATCGACGCTGTTCTGAGTCGACTCGACAACGATGCGGACGTGGTTCCGCTGCACTTCGTGCAGCAAAGGAATTCCACCCTGCACCGGCCTGGCTTTCTCAAGCTGCCGCATGACTTCGTCTTCCGAAGGAGCGTCAACAATTTCTGGAGCCCCGGCCTGTAACGGACCGAGGACTGGCACACGATCGTAGCGTTTGTGATTCCAGAAGGCGTCTTCTTCCTTCTTCTGAAAATAAGGCGAAATGGGGATCGGATAGCCCAATGCACCCAGGTTCGGGCCAAAAACTACTGGTCCGCAACCGGTTGATGATAAAATCACGGCTGCCAACAGGAATCCGGCCGAAATATATGTAGATTTCTTTCCCATCGGTGGGTCCTCGCAAACAAAGTAAACGGTGACACCTTTTATATCGTGTCAAAGCCTACGGAACTTGCAGGTTTTTCCGATTGTAGCGAAAGTGGCGCGAATTCCGGATATGCGTTAATATCGCTTCCGTCACGCCGAGCAGTTCGCTATACTGGTCATTTCTTCATAATGCCCACTGAAAGGCCCCTCGCATGTCCAATGCAACTCCCCTGAATCTGGCTGACTTTATCCGCGATATTCCCGACTTTCCTAAGCCAGGGATTCTGTTTCGCGACATCACTCCTCTGCTACAGTCGCCGACCGCATTTCGAGAAACGATCCGGCAGTTGGCGGAGCCGTTTCGTGGGCAGGGAATTGACCTAATCGCCGCAGCCGAAGCCCGAGGCTTCATTTTTGCTGCCCCGCTGGCCCTGGAAATCAACGCCGGGCTGATTCCCATTCGCAAGCCGGGAAAGTTGCCGGGCAAGACGCTTTCGCATACCTACGAGCTTGAGTATGGCACCGACACTTTGCAGATCCATGCCGATGCCATCATCCGGCCTGGTTGCAAGGTTCTGATGGTCGACGACCTGTTGGCCACCGGCGGTACGATCGCCGCCTGCTGCACCATGATCGAGCAGGCCGGCGGAGCTGTGGTCGGCTGTGCCTTCGTGATCGAACTCGTCGGGCTGGAAGGGCGGAAACGGATTGCGAAATACCCGACGGTCAGTCTGATACGGTATTAGGGTAGGGGATGGAGCGGTCTTTATCGCTGCATCACCTAAACGCGATACGATGTCAAGGCAGGAACAAGCAGACCCATTGCCGTCGCAGGCTCGAAAGGGTAACCCTTTTCGACCAGCGATTCCCGACAGCGTTTAAGATCCCGAGGTAGAAAATCGCCTAAGTCCACTTGCATCGAAGATGGGCTCTGCTTCGCCGGCCTCCATTCTGGCAATAACTTCGCGGCGTGCCACTCACACTTCTTTCAGCGTCGTCGGTAGCCGAAGATCTGGCTCAGCTTCAACCCCAGGGAGCCGATGGTCGTGTTAGCCACATCACCAACAGCATCCCCGCCCTCGTCCCGTTCGGCGTGTAGTACGTATCGCTTGCCTTTGGGATCATTCGGCCCCTTGCCGAACTGGAACTCGTACATGTGCTCGTCGAATCGGTCGAACGCATCGAAGATCGCGTCGTGCAGTTCCTCAAGCGTCTGGTCGCCCCGGATCTGAATGGTCCTGGAAATCTCGGGATTCCGCTTGAGGAACTTCTCCGCCACCGGACCGCCGATGATGAAGACCGCCAACCGCGAAGATTGAAGTAGCCGACGCAGAAATCGGATCGGTCGGAAACCTGGAGCGTCTGGCAGAGTGACGGTAGGAGCTTCAGGTCGATATTATCGAAAATGCGTGGCATGTTGACCCTTGGCCCTAATTCTTTCCGTCGTTCTCACTTGGGTTTCGTCGGCCGGCTCCAACCAGTTGGATACTTCCCCGGACTCCTCGATCTGGTGTAGCAACTTTTCCAGACTACCAAGATTCCAACCCGTGCGAAAGTAGTTCCAAGAGGCGGGCCGCAGATTTTTCGCAGGGTGACACGCAAAGACATATTTCGTACTATTGGATTATCAATAGGCTTGGTTCTCTCGCCACCGACGGTTCGATTAACCCAACAAACTTCTTCGGATCAATGGGCTTGGTGATGTAATCATCGCAGCCAGCGTCAATACACTTCTGGCGGTCTTCGGTCATTGCGTGTGCGGTCAAAGCAATGATCGGCTCCTTGTAGCCAGCACTTCGTAGATTCTGCGTGGCTTGGTATACCATGGCTCGGTTCTCGTCATGGTGTGTTGTTGATGCCCTTGAGGGTGACCTTCGGAGCCGGCAGATCGCCCCCGACGCTCTTGCGCCAACTGGCCCAAGCGGCCTGGAGTTGCTTGACTCGCTCCGGTTGCGTTAACGATAGATCACGGCTTTCGCCGATGTCCTGGCTCAAATCATAAAGTCCCAAGGTGGGGGTCTTCGCCGTCTTGCTGGGTAAGGCGAAAGTCAGTTTCCATTGGCCCTGGCGGATCGCCCATTGCTGACCGTATTCCCAGCATAGCGACTCATGAGGGGTGTCCTGGCTCCCAGTCAGAAACGGCATCAGGTTTACGCCGTCGATCCGCCATTTGCTGTCCACTCCCTGGGCGGCCAGTGCGAGCACGGTTGCCGTCAGGTCCATCTGAATGACGGGCTGGGTGAACGTGGTGCCGGCATTCAAGTGCCCGGTCCACTTCATGAAGAAGGGAACGCGGATGCCACCTTCCCAGGTTTCGCCCTTGCCACCGCGCAGCGGGGTATTACGGGAAGCATTCGGCGCGTTGCGCGTGATTGGTCCGCCATTGTCGCTAATGAAGCAGATCAGGGTGTTCTCTTCCATGCCGTTCTCGCGCACGGCCTCCAGGACCCAGCCGACGGCGTCATCCATCGCAGACAACATGCCGGCATACGTACGGCGATTCTTGTCCTTGATCGAGGTGAAACGCTGAAGATAGTCGTCGGGTGCCTGCATCGGCGTATGCACCGCATTGAAGGCCAGGTAGAGGAAGAACGGCTGGGCTTTTCCACATCGGCTTTTAAGAAACTTGACCGCCTCCCGGCCGAAGGCGTGGGTCGTGTATTCGTTTTCCTGGACCGGTTCGTGACCGCGTACCAACTGGGTGTAATGATTGACCTTGGCCTGAGCGGCTTTGAGTGGGTCGGGCCAATAGTTTCGCCCACCGCCGAGAAATCCGAAGAACTCGTCAAAGCCGCGATTGAGAGGATTGCACTGGTCCTGTTCCCCCAAGTGCCACTTGCCCACCAGCGCGGTCCGGTAGTTGGCCTTCCTCAAGTAGTCCGCCACCGTTGGAACGCCGGCATTCAGTCCCGGCTTGCCCGGCGGAATCCAGTCGGCAATCCCGTCTCGCTGATGATAGCGCCCGGTCATCAATGCGGCCCGTGATGGGCTGCACACCGTGCCGGTGACATAGCCGCTGGTAAAGCGGACGCCGGCCGCGGCCAGCGCATCGAGGTTCGGCGTCGGGATGTCGCGGCACCCTTGGACGCCGCAATCGGCGTATCCCATGTCGTCGGCGACGATAAAGAGGATGTTGGGCGTGCCAGCGTCGGGCTTTGCCGCCGAGGCGTCGCGTGCCGCTAGCGCAACGACAGCCAGTGTCGAAAGACAAATCATCGCCGCGAACACTGCGGTCTGCTTGAGATTTCGGTTCGCCATAATGGTTCATTCTCTGCTGGTTGCTAATTTATCCGCTCAAAAACGATCTCGTAACTCTCCTGCCTCGCTGCCTGGTAGTAGACGCCTACGAGCTGGTCGGTCTTGGGGTCATGGATCAGGGTGTAGGTGCATCCGGGGTAGCCCGCGTCTTGAAGCTCCACGAAGAGGGCCGCAACACCGTCCTTCTGCTTCGCCATTGCTCGGCCGACGCGAATTGGCTGGGGATTAAAGTACGCGGCCTCGACCTTGCCGTTCTCGTCCACGGCCCGGACATCAAGGACATAATGCTCACCGGATCGACGCCACCGTCCTTTCAGTTTGCTCATGTCGGGCTTGGCTGCGGCCGAGTCGTTAGCAATGTCGTTAGACGCGGCTGGTTCAATGGGGCTTGGATCGGCGGTCGTTTCAACCGGGAATTGAGCAGATGCGAGTTGTGTGTCGGGCCGTATCCCCCTGGGTGGCCACCATGTGATCCAAGCAACCCCAGCGGCGACTATCAAAAACAATATGCCTAAAAACAATATGCCTATGGTCCAGGAGCGTTTTGTCGCGGGTTTGGGTGGCTGCTCTTGATTGCGTGACTTCTTGCGGTGTTTTTGAGACATGCGGTTCTTTCGAGTTCCAATTTGTCAGCCCTGCCCTCGCGCAGTTCGGGTAGGTTATTGCGTATAACGGGTGCATGATCGTGTTGGCGTGAAAGGCCGTGTAACAAAGCCACGAGTTATCTGCGTAGCGAGGAGAAGCGAATAACCGGGTGACTTAATTTCTTTCCTGATCGACAGAGAAGAAGATAACAGGCCCCAGTATGAACCATAGAAAATGGTGAGTAAATGGGATACAGGGGGAGGAATGCGGCCATAGCCCTCCCCGTTCACAACCCTCTTCGTACCATATCTCTCTTTGACGATTGCCATAAGTGATTGAAATAGCACGACTTGCAGAGTTCGAGTCCCTTTCGGTCGCCCTCAGAACGAAGGCAACCCGTAGCGCACAGACCCATGACGGGTTAACAGAAAAGTCGCGCCGGCTGTTAACCGGCCGGTCGTTTTGGGTGGCCGTGCGAAACCGCGACCGGCTGATTAACACAAAGCGCGCATCTGAGGCGCCGATTCTGCTTTCTCGGGCCAGCACCAGCCACATGGCGGGCGATCCGCCGGCGTTCCCCCTCCACCAGCCCGGCGCCGATCTGGGCACGGCCTATCCTGGTAAAAGGCAGCATCCGACAGCGGTGTTCAAAAACCTTGTCATCTGCCGTTGTAGCAATGAGTTAGGACCGGCGAATCAATAAGTGTCG
>JANXQG010000101.1 GCA_025356915.1 Planctomycetota bacterium
CGTCGCGTGGGTTTTAACCCACGGGCAACGTTCCCCTTCCACGTTCCCCTTCCACGTTCCCCTTCCACGTTCCCCTTCCACGTTCCCCTTTCGCCCGTCGCGTAGCGACGCTACGATGGTAGCCGTGGGTTTTAACCCACGGACCACGTTCCCCTTCCACGTTCCCTTCCGTCGCGTAGCGACGACTGACACCATGGCAAACACCTACGCTTCATTGCACTACCACATCGTTTTCAGCACAAAGAATCGGGATTTATGGGTGAAATCAGACATCGAGCAACGCGTTTGGTCCTATCTTGGCGGCATCGCCAAGGAGAATAAAATGAAGCCATTGCAGATCGGCGGAACCGAAGATCATATTCATATGCTGCTCGGCGCACCGGCGGTGTTCGCGCCAGCCAAGATTGCGCAGTTGATCAAGGGCGGTTCGTCAGCTTGGATTCAAACGACATTTCCACAAATGAGAGGTTTCGGGTGGCAGGACGGTTACGGTGCCTTCACGGTGAGCAAATCGAACGTGCCATCGATAATTGCCTACATTCAATCGCAGCGAGAGCATCACCGACCAAAGAGCTTTCAGGAGGAATACCGCGGATTGCTGAAGCAACATGAGATCGAATATGACGAGCGTTACGTGTGGGGTTGATTTTCAAACGTCGCTACGCGACATGCCACCGCGTACGAAATCCGGTCCGTGGGTTAAAACCCACGGCTACCATCAAACGTCGCTACGCGACGAGAGTTACCGTAATCGTGAAAGTCCGTTCCGTAAAGACCTGGACACCGACCGCATATTCACCCGACCGGTCAACCACGGCCCAGGCGGTGTTCGAGGCCAGATCGACGCCCGACGACCCCACCACGTCCTTGAGTGTCGCCGTCGGGTTGGCCGCCGTGACCGAGGCCCAGAAACTGCTGTAGGAGCCAAGGTAGTTGGGCTGTGCCAGGCTGCCGGCCACTTCCTTATTCTGGCTGACTGCCGGATACCAACTGCCGGCGGTGGGGTCCGAGGCGAGGGAAATCAGGCCGGCGTTGGCCGATAGGAACGAATAGTTGCTGCTAGGCAATTTGGTCGGATCGAAGGAGACCTGGTAAGCGTAAGGTCCGCTGATCCCGCCAATGTTAACGACATCGCTGATGAGGAATGTGCCGGAGCTGCGAACGCGGACCGAGTACACACCAGCACTCAGTGCGCTCGCCGTCTTCAGCAGTTGCGTACCGTTGGCGTTGACAATCTGGAAAGAGCTGTTGTTCGTGCTTCCCGTCCCGGAAACCAAGCTGTAGCTGGTTTGCGATGGCAGGATGCCGCCGCTCGGGGCGGTTGTGCTGAGCGTCCCCACCGTGGTGTTCGACGGTCCAACAGGAATGAAGGTATTATCCAAGCCCAAGATCGGTGTGACGGGATTCGTACCGCTGACCGTGATTAGGAACGACTGCTCGATGAACTTGCCCTGCAAATCCGTGCTTCGCACGCGAATGCTGTAGCTGGGGTGACCGACGGAACTTAGGACCGCACTCGTCAGTAGCTCGTCGCCGCTGATATGGAACGGGAACGAAGCGGTGTCGGTGCTGCCATCGACGGAAACGAGCGAATACGTATAGCTTGCCAACGATTGCGGGCCGACGGTCTGCAACAGACCCACGAGTACCCCGGATTGGTCCGCGGGAGCGACACTCGCCGAAATCGCAATGGCCGTCGGCACCGTGCGATCAATCGTGGCCTGGGCAGTGACGGGACTGCCGGTGTGGCCCGCCAGATCGGTCACCGTCACGCTGAAGGTGATGGCGCCGTTGGCCAAGGTCGAGAGGTTGATCCCGGTGATGTCCTGATTGGCCGAGGTTACGATGCCGCTGCCGGTGACGGACGCTCCGCTGATGATGATAGGCGCTCCATCGATGATGATAGGCGAAGCGCTGACGTTGGAGATCGTATAGCTGTAGCTGGCGCCGACTTCCACGCCACCCAACGTAAAGCCCGTGGAGTTCACCGCGACCGCGTTGATCGTGCTCTGGTCGGGAGTAACCGTGGTCTTGTCTAGCGTTGCATAAGCCACAAGCTGGGGGCCTTCGTTGCCGGCATCGGAAAGCGAAATCAAAAAGGTGACCTGGCCGGCACTCAAGGAAGTAATGTCGATGCCCGTAACATTTTGCGTCGCCGAAGTGACCGGGATATGGTTAATCACATACCCGCTTAAATTGCCCACGATAAGATAGGTCAGGGTCGCGCCAACTTTGGCGTTGGTGATGGTGAAACCGGCCGATTTGCCGGTCGTGAGGTTATACACACTTTGATCGACCGTGAATGCATAGCCGCTTGGATAGACGGTATAGCCGAATTGATCGCTCGCCGAGGTCGTCGAGGTGGTACCAGCCGTGGTCACGGTGATATCCACGGTGCCGACCGCTCCGACGGGCGCGGTTGCCGTAATCTGAGTTGATGAAATATACGCAACACCCGTCGCGGCGGTCGTTCCAAACTTGGCGGTCGACGCGGCGGTAAAGCCCGATCCGTTGATCGTGACGACGGTGCCGCCACTCGCCTGGCCCGAACTCGGGCTGATGCTCGTCACGGACGGCACGTAGCTGAATTGATCGCTGCCCGAGATCACCGAGGTGCTGCCGGACGTGGTCACGGTGACATCCACGACACCCACTCCGGCGGGCGATGTCGCCGTAATCTGCGTTGCCGAAACATACACAACGCCTGTCGCGGCCGCCGTTCCAAACTTGGCGGTTGACCCGGCCGTGAAGCCCGATCCGTTGATCGTGACAACGCTGCCACCGGTGGCCGGCCCGGAACTCGGACTGATGCTTGTCACACTCGGCACGTAGCTGAATTGGTCGCTGGCCGAGGTCGCAGAGGTGTTGCCGGATGTGGTTACGGTAATATCCACGACACCCACTCCGACGGGCGCAGTCGCCGTGATCTGCGTTGCCGAGACATACACAACGCTCGTCGCGGCCGCCGTTCCAAACTGGACGGTTGACGCGGCGGTAAAGCCCGATCCGTTGATCGTGACGACCGTGCCACCGATGGCAGGCCCGGAACTCGGACCGATGCTCGTCACGCTCGGGGTGGTCTGAGTGCCTTGCACGACGTCGATCGTCGACGTGGCGGCCGTGCTTGTGGCCGTGCCGTCATTGATCACAATCGAGAGCGTGCGATTGCCCACTTGAGCGGGCCATGAGGCAATATGATACCTCACCCTTTGCAGTACCGTCCGATAGTCCGCCAAGTCGGCCACGCCGGAGACAGTCAACACGTTATTGGCGTAGTTGGAGGTCAACCGCGTGCCCGTGGTATCGGCCGACAACTGTTCGCTGCTACCGTCCAAGGGGTTCTGGAGGGTTACGGTCATGGCCGTCAGGGTGGGGCTGTCGGTCGCGGTGAGCGTGGCGTTTGCGGATACGACAGCCACCGCGGGCCCGCCGGTGGTATACGTGGTCGTGAAAGACAAACTGCTGTTGGTGCCGGTCGACACGGAGGGCTTGGTATGCAGGGTGGTCAAGAAATTCGTGAGCGAGTTGGACGAGGCCATGAACAACCGCAGCGAGATCTGATTCGACTGCGCGCCCAGAATCGCAAAATTGTAATCCGTTGCGATCTGGTCGGCCGCCAAGGTCACCTGGATCTCGTTGCTACCGACGGTGCCGCCCGCCGAGCCGGCAGAGGGCGAGCCTACCGCAAGCTTCGACGACGGTGAAATCTGAATCTGATACGTGCCCGCCGCAAGGCCGTTGAAGTGATACGATCCATCCGCAAGGGTTTGAACCGGTCCCACGCCCGACACATCTTTCAGCCGAACGGTCAGCCCGGCAAACCCCGCCTCATCGGCATTCTTGGTGCCAAAGTCGTGGATGTCGAGATACGCGAATCCCGAGAGACTGCCGGTGACGGCCAGCAAGCGGCGCGATTCCAGCGGCTCGATCGCAATCCGACGAACCCTTTTCTTCGTGGTGGAAACATTACGTCTAGCGCGTGTGCCGCGAAACACTTTTGCAAGGAATTTCCGGATCATCGGTGGTCGCCCTGAAGAGTTGGATGAATCTTTGCCCTATACAAGCCTCCATTCTATCATCTCTTGCCAAAATTTCCAAAACAATGCCACGCGAATAATTGGAAAATTAAGAAAAAACCTTCGACAGAAACCTAATAAGCAAGAATGTAAGGAAAAAACAGGATGAAACGAGTGAAACAAGTCACCCCCTTCACACCCTTCACACCCCCTCTCCCCGCCTGGCGCAGAC
>JANXQG010000209.1 GCA_025356915.1 Planctomycetota bacterium
AGCCTTCCTCGTTCACGCAATCGCTAAAGTTTCGCTTTATCGGGCTATTGGCATTTCTATCTACCCACCGTTCAAAGATGCTGGGTCGATTGGTCTGGGCGAATAAGCATGGAAATGCCGAAGATAGGGAAGATACCGTACAATTGACTTGAATTCGACTCCCCTTTGCGATCCTGGTGAGTTACCCTTATAAAGAGTCATTTCGTGCAGAGTAGTTTCTGTTGCGGAAATATAGTAAGGTGTGGCTCGTTTCACTCGTCCCATCTTATCTATGCTTGCCGTTGACCCCTTCCGCAACAGAAACAAAGTAATAATAGTTTCCAGGTGGCCGAATGAGTAGCTACGAACAACCGGATGACCATCTGATCGAGCAGACACGTCTGCAAATCCAGGCCCTGGTCGGCGAAATAGCGCAGTTGTCGCGGCAGAACGTGGCCCCGGACCAGTTCTATGGCGAGTTCCTCAATCGGGTGGTTTCCGCATTGGCTGCCATCGGAGGAGTCGTTTGGACAACGGGCGAAAACGGCCAACTCTCGCTGCAATATCAGCTCAATCTTCAGCAAACCGGTCTGCTCGATGACGAAGAGAAGCAAAAAAGTCATGGCCGGCTGCTCTACAAGCTTCTCAATAACCCAGATGTGGCGAGCGGCAATGGCCTGCTGGTGCCGCCACACTCTGGCTTCGGTGAAGACGAGGCAGCTAATCCCACCGAGTTTCTTCTTGTCTTCGGACCGTTGCGGACCGACTTGGAAATGGTCGGCTTGGTTGAGATATTCCAGCGTGACGAAACGGTGCAGCAGGTCCAGCAAGGCTACCTCCGCTTCCTGTTGCAAATGTGTGAACTGGCCGGCGACTTCCTCAAGAGCCACCAGTTGCGGCACTTTTCCGACCGCCAAGTCCTTTGGGCCAGACTGGAAGACTTCACCCGCAGCGTTTATTCCTCGCTGGATCCCATCGAGGCGGCCTACACGATTGCCAACGAAGCTCGACGACTGATCGAGTGCGACCGCGTGAGCGTGGCCATTCGCAAAGGGAACCGCTGCACGATCACGGCCATCAGCGGTCAGGACGTGTTCGACAAGCGATCGAACACGGTGCGGCTGCTGGGCCGCCTGGCCTCGGCGGTTGTGGCCACGGGCGAGCCGGTTTGGTATGCGGGCGATACGCGCGACCTGGCCCCGCAGGTCGAAGAGGCGGTGCAGGAGTATGTTGACGACGCCCATTCCAAGATGATCGCGGTGCTGCCCTTGGGACGGGCCAAGCCCAACGAGGACGCCGACAAGCACGAGAAGGACGACGCCGAAGGTCCCGTGGGTGCCTTGATCGTCGAGCAGATTGAAGACAACCGCGTGGTTCCTTCCATGGCGCAGCGGATCGACGTCGTCTGCCGGCACAGTTCCGTGGCCATGGCCAACGCCATGGAACACCAGAGCCTGTTCCTCATGCCGTTGTGGCGGGCGATCGGCAAGAGCAAATTCATTGTTCAGGCCCGCACCCTGCCCAAGACGATCATGATCGCCGTTGCCCTACTGGGGGTGATCGTGGGTTTGTGTATCATACCGGCCAACTTCGACTTGCACGCCAAAGGAACGCTAGAGCCAGTCAATCGCAAGGACGTCTACGCCGGCGCCGAAGGGCAGATCGATGAATTTGGAACGGTTATCAAGGAGGGCAAACCGGTTCCGATTGAACATGGCTCCTGGGTCAAGAAAGGGCAACTCTTGCTGAAGCTCCGCAATCCCACCCTGAACGCGCAAAAGGTTGATATCGACGGCCAAGTCGCCATCGAACACCAACACGTCAACGATATCGCGCACGAAATGAGCACCAGCGGGGGATTGAAGACCGAGGAACGAGCGCGGTTAATGGGCCAGTTGGCCGAATCGCAGCAGAAGCTGAGCAACCTGCAGGCCCAGGCCGAGATCGTCAAGTCCAAGGTGGCCGATCTCGAACTGCTTAGTCCGATCGATGGCCAGATCGTCACGTGGGATCTGAAGAACCGACTCGAAGGCCGCCCGGTCCAGAAAGGCCAGGCACTGCTCCGCGTTGCCAATCCGGAGGGTGATTGGGAACTCGATTTGCACATGTCCGAAGACCGCATGGGCCATGTCGCCCGAGCCGAGAAAATAGCCAGCGAGGATCGCCACGAGCAATTGCCAGTCTCCTATATCCTGGCCACGGAGCCAGGAAAGACGGAGAAGGGGACGGTCAAGGAGATCAAAAATACGGCCGAAATCCAGGAGAAGGATGAAGGCAATGTGGTGGTGATCAAGGTGGCCATCAACAAGCTGGACATTGATGAACCCAACCGCCGCGCGGGTGCCACGGTGACCGGCAAGATCCATTGTGGCCGGCGCTCGATAGGCTACGTCTGGTTCTACGATCTTCTGGCGTTTATCCAGGCGAAGGTCTTTTTTCGGTTCTTATAAGGAATACTGAACATGCGCTGCATTGTTTCTTGTTTTATCGCCATCGCAGCCCTGGGCCGGCTTGCCGCTGCCCAAGACACTGCGTTGCCCACGATTGCCCATGTGTCGCATTGCGTGGTGGCTCTGGCTGAGCAGGCCGACCTGCCGCCTCAAGAGGCCGGCGTGATTATGGAAATCGCGGTCACCGAAGGCCAGCAGATCACCAAGGGCCAACTCTTATTGCAGCTCGACGATCGCAAGGCGCTGAAGGAGCAGGAAGTGGTCGAGGCCAAGTACGAGGCGGCTAAAGCCAAGGCCGAAGACGATATCAATGTCCGCTACGCCGCCGCCGCCGCCGCCGTGGCCAAGGCTGAATACGAAATCAACAGAAAAGCGAATGCCGACGTTCCCGGCTCAGTCCCCCAGGTGCGGCTCAGCGAATTGTTCCTCAAGTGCAGGGAGACCGAATTGGCCATCGAGAAGGCCACGCTCGACCGGAAGATTGCCGCCGCGGAGGCCAGGGTCGCCAAGGCCGAAGTCGAAGCTTCCAAATTGATTGTCGAACGGCATAAAATCCTCTCGCCGGTGAGCGGCAAAGGCGTGGTGGTCGATATCCGCGCCCATAAGGGTGAAGCGGTGCAACCTGCGCAGCCGGTGATCCACATTGTAAAGCTCGACAGCCTTTGGGTCGAAGGGAATGTGCCCGCCGCCAAGTTCGCGCGGGCCGAACTCGAGGGAAAGAAGGTCGTCGTCGATGTCGTGATTACACGCGGCGAGAAAAAATCGTTTCCCGGCGAAGTCATTTTCGTGAAGCCGCTCACCGATACGGGTGACAGTTACATGGTTCGCGCCAAGGTCACGAACCAGGAACTGAACGGCTCCTGGCTGCTCAGTCCGGGCATGCAAGCCGAGATGAACATTCAACTGAGTAAATAGTGATTTGAGTAGGGCGGACTTTAGCTCGCCTTGCACGAGAAGGCGGGTAGAGCCCACCCTACTCGCTCGAAGCTCTGCCTATCGTAACAGAAACGAATTTGTGGTCACTCTTCAGGACAGTCTGCTTTCCAGTTCCGCGCGCGCGCTGTCGATCCGGCGACGTCCGGACCTCATCGCGCGCCGTCAACATTATTTGGGACGCAGCTACTGGGTCGTCAAAGACCCGGTTGGGCTAAACTACTTCCGCTTTCAAGAAGAGGAATACGCCCTCCTGAACTGGCTGGACGGCGAAGTCAGCCTCGACGAGCTAAAAGATCGCTTTGAAAATGAATTTCCCCCGCAAAAGATCACCCTGGAAGAACTCCAGCAGTTTCTCGGCATGTTGCACCGCAGCGGACTGGTGATCGCCGGCGTGGGCGGTCAGGGCAAGCAGTTGCTCAAGCGCCGCCGCGAACGCCGCCGCAAGGAATTCCTGGGTGCGCTAGCCAATGTTCTCTGCATCCGCTTCAAGGGTTTCGACCCCGAACGGTTTCTCAACTGGCTCTATCCTTTCGTGAGCTGGTTCTACACCCGCACGGTGGTGATCGGCTGCATTGGGCTGGGCCTTTCCGCATTGACCCTGGTGACGGTGCAGTTCCACATATTCACGTCGCGGTTGCCGGCGTTTCACGAGTTCTTCAGTTTTGAGAATGCGCTGTTGCTATCGGTCACGCTGGGCGTGACCAAGGTGCTGCACGAATTTGGCCACGGCATGATGTGCAAGCACTTCGGCGGCGAATGCCACGAAATGGGAGTCATGGTCCTCGTGCTCACGCCCTGCTTGTATTGCAACGTATCGGACTCCTGGCTGCTGCCCAGCAAGTGGCACCGCGCAGCTATCGGCGCCGGCGGAATGTACGTCGAGTTGATTTTGGCCTCGGTCGCAACCTGGATCTGGTGGTTCAGCGAACCGGGCCTTTTGAACCACCTCTGCCTGAACATCATGTTCGTCTGCTCGGTCAGCACCTTGATTTTCAACGCCAATCCGCTCTTGCGATACGACGGCTACTACATCCTCTCCGACATCACCGAAATCCCCAACCTGCGGCAGAAATCGACCGCCATCCTGAGCCGCAAGATGGGCCTCTGGTTCCTCGGCCTGGAACAGCCCGAAGATCCCTTTCTCCCCGAGCGGAACCAGATCTTCTTCGCGATCTACTCGGTGGCGGCCGCCATCTATCAATGGGTGGTGGTCTACTCGATCTTGTTCTTTCTGTATCACGTCTTCAAGCCCTACCGGCTGGAAAAGATCGGGCAGATGCTCGCCATGGCCTCGCTGTGGGGGCTGATCGTGATGCCGCTTTACCAACTCGGCAAGTTCTTCTATGTGCCAGGGAGGCTCGAAAAAGTGAAAAAAGCCCGCATGTTTACCAGCCTAGCCGTCACGATTGTGATCCTGCTAGCCCTGTTCTTCATCCCGCTGCCGCACACGGTGATTGCCACCATGGAGGTCCAACCGCACGGTGCCGATCCCATGTATATCAATAACACCGAAGGAGGCTGCCTAGTCCGGGTCAATGTTAAAGCCGGCCAGGCGGTCGGCAAGGGCGATACGCTGGCCGTGCTGGAAAACAAAGATCTGGACATGGAGATCGCCAAGCTCTTGGCCAAGGAAAAGGAGTTTGCCGTCAGGCTCACTAGCCTGCGAAGTCTCAGTCGTTACGATCGCAAATCGCCCGAAACCATCCCGCAATTGGAAAAGGCCTTGGAATCGGTCCGCAAACAGCGGAACGAAGAAGAGTCCGTTCGCGATCGGCTGACTCTCAAGGCGGCCCGCGACGGCACGGTGTTGCCGCCGCCGCCCACGCCGGCAACGCACCAAGAGGGAGTCGAGGGCGGTCAGTTGCCTTCCTGGTCCGGCACGCCGCTGGACGAGGAGAGTTATCGGCCGTTTCTTAAAGAAGGCGTGCTCTTCTGCCTAGTGGGCGATCCGC
>JANXQG010000220.1 GCA_025356915.1 Planctomycetota bacterium
CGTGGAGGGTGGGGTGGAATTGTCTGCAATTTCGCCGCCTTGGGAGTCATGCTTGCTGGTACTCTCCGGACTGGGGACTTCCATCGCCTCGGCCTTGGCCGGGGCCTTCGACATGACGACGGCGGGCGGGGACGGTTTGGCAGCAGATGCCGGATCGGTTTCGGCAAGCGATTTGATGGGCGGTGCAGCCTTCTTACTCTTTTCATCCGACGGGACAAAACCACCCTGGCCAGACTTGTCGTTCAAGGAAACTTCCTTGTCGAGTCCGCTGCCAGACCGCTCGTCGGCTGACCTTATGCCAGCCTTGGTTCGAAACCCCGTGCCATCGCGCATTACCAACTTGCTATCCACTTCGCCACCACCACGGCGAACACTGTCCACCCCGGTTTTCTTTTCCGGCTCTTTGGCGTCGGCAGGCTTGCGACTTTCGTCCTTGGCCAGCAAATCGTCCGCCTGCGGTTTCTTCGGTTGGCGGGCGGGAGCGGCCCAACTTCCGTCCGTCGTTGAACTCTCGCTCCGCTTTTCGCCGGAAGCGGCTGTTGCGGCCGCAGCAGGCTCCTTATCGACCTTGGCAATATCCTGATTTAGCTTCGGTGGCGGGGGAGACGTAAAACTGATGATGATTGCCGTGGCCACGACGACGCCCGACCAGATCAAGGCACGCTTGCTAAACATGCCGCGCCAGGAGATCTCGCGCCAGGGAATTCCCGGCGAACCGGTCGAGTTCGCCTTGGGCCAGTTCAAGGAATCAGCAGCACGCCCGGCGGATGGCTTGTCGGAGGATGGCTTGTCGCCGGCATCATCGGAAAGACGGTTAGACAGCAGCATCCGCCGCTCGGCGACTTCCAGGACGCGAGTGCTAAGGTCTTCCTCCAGCTTTTCCTGGGGTAGTTCTTGCAAGGTGCAACCCAAGGCGCGCAGTTCCTCCAGTAGTTGCCGTGCCTCCGAACTGACGGCCAGGATTCGCTCGGCGCGGACTTGCTCGTCAGCGGTCAATTCACCGTCGAGATATGCACTGAGCAGTTCTGTGTCAGGAACGTCGTTCATAATGTGTTTCTTACTCTTCAACCGCCAAAACTTCTTTCAACTGTTCGCGAAGTTGCATTCGCGCCCGGTGCAGGCGGCTTCGCACCGTGCCCACCGGCAAGTCCAATATCTCGGCGATGGTCTCATAACAGCAGCCATCCATCTCGCGCAGTACGATCACCACGCGGTGTTCTTCCGCCAACTGGGAAATCGCGTGCCGCACCTGCCGACAGCGTTCCTCGGACTCCAGCCGTTCGCTGGGACCGTCTGCCGCATGTCGCGGATGCCCCTCCACGGAGTTCCGCAAATGGCCGCCAGCCAAAGCGATTTGTTCGGCCGATCGCATAGCCCCCCGGTGGCGGTGATGGGTCGCCGCCACGTTGAAAGCGATGCGGTACAGCCATGTGTAAAATGCGCTGATACCCTGGAACGACTCCAACTTGAGGAATGCCTGAACGAAAGCCTCTTGGACTACGTCCTTGGCATCCTCGGCGTTGCCAACCACATGGACCACGGTATTGTGCAGCCGATCCTGGTACTTTTGCACCAGTTGTCCAAAGGCTGCCGTCTGTCCAGCCAAGGCCTGTTTAATCAGTTGGGCATCGTCGTTCACAGCTATCTCACTGTAAGAGACGCGGGAAGGAACCAAGAAGTTCCCGCAACCTCCATCATCTCCGGATTAGCGACCAATGTCAAACCCCCCTCTTCTGGAAATCGTTCGGAACAACGCCGTTGGCCTAGGGGAATGAATAACGCCCTTGGTATTTTTTGGAAATGAATGGGCATGGAGGACACAACGCCGTTGGCGTAGAAGGTTTCGTGGATATAGTTTCCCAGGGTAGCCGCTGCGCGGCAACCCTGGGCTAGGGGACAGAATCCCTTCGGGATACAAAGATCCCAAATTGGACAATGATACCCAAAATCCTTAAGTTGGTTCGTATGGGGGAGAGCGC
>JANXQG010000223.1 GCA_025356915.1 Planctomycetota bacterium
CTCCGGTTTCCTGCAATCGCGTGGCCGGCATTTGATAATCCAGGGCGGGATCGATCGAAACGGCGAGTACACGTCGCACCGGCCTAGCGTCAATAACGTCAATCTGCGGCACACGGAAGGTGCCCTGGCTCGATGTGCCGCGGCAAAGGAAATGCAGGTCGAAGGTCGCCGCCGAACCGTTGTTGTGGCCGGTCTCTGACCTGTTGTAACCGGTCTCTGACCGAGCCATGTCGCCGACCGAAGGTCTCCCATTCGCCGGGAGACCTTCGGTGAGGCGTTTAGGCGGGGTCGGGAGACCCTCGCCGAACTTGGGCCATTGGATTTCGTAAGTCCGAGACGAATCGCTGCCGCCGCGAGCGTTTACAGAAGGCGAGGCAGGATCTGTTGAGGGAAGCAGCTCCAACGCGGAATCGGCACGGACAAGCAAGCGGCGAAGTTGCCCAGTTGCGGCTTTCGCCTTCATGCGCACATCCAGCAGAACAGAGCCGGGTTCGATCTTCAGCCAGAGCAATTGCTCGACGTCAACGGCTGTCTCTTCGCCAGCCGAGGCGGAATCTTGCCAGCCAGCGACAAGGCGGCCGCTAGGCCCCAGTTCGACAGTCCAGAGAGACTGGACTTCGTCCCATCGAACTGCGCCCAAGGCTCCGGGGAACTCAACCTGTGGGCTGCCGATCGGCACGGTAAATTCAAATCGTGAGGCGGGAACGCGGGGAATCGCCAAATCGAATCCGGAGGGACGACTACCGGGTTGCACGGTTGGCCGGAGTGTCAGTTCCAGACGATAGGTGCCCGGCTCGGCAATCTCCAATAGCAATGCACTGCCATCCGTTTCCCATTCGGGCTGCGCGGGACGATCGTCAAGTTGGGTTTGGCCCGGCTCGAGGCTGATCTCTTCGCGACGCAAGGGAATCCGCACGCGGGCTGACGCGTTAAATACGCGAATATCAAACTCTGCCGTCAGGCGGTTGACAACGTACCCGCCTTGTGCCGCATCGTCGGCCAATGCCGCGCGATAGACGGCCGATACGATCATCCAGCCTTGCGGCTTTTCAACTTGCGCGGAGGCGCGGCGGTAAATCTCGGCGAAGAAAGGTTCGGGCAAAAAATATTTGCCTTTGGTTGGCTGTTGCTTCTCATCGACAGGGATGAATACCGAGTGGGTTACCGGTATCGATTTGGCCGTTTCGCCCGCGTTGGCCGAGCTCAAACCGCAGAGCATCACGGCGGCAAGCAATGGCGCGCCAAAGGGAACGATACCGGTCAGGGTGCTGGGCAGCTCCATGCGGCGATTCGTGGCCACTGGGCCAGTTGCGGACATCCGCCGCACCAGCTCGAGCATCAGACAGAACATGACGCCTAGCAGGCCGTGGGAAAAAATGACCGCAATTGCCGCAGGCAGCAGCAGAGCAGGAATACCCAGCATGACCGCCACCATCAGGAGTACGAAAGGACGGCCGGAAAGGCCCCAGGCTCCGATGCCAACCATTGCCAGAAAGAGCATCCAACTCCCGGCGTCGATCGCCGCGCGGCGGATCGCGATTACAGATGAAGTACCATCGACTAGGTCGCTCGGAAACTGCGTCCCCCCGGCCGTCTCCACTTCAGAACCCGAGGTAGGGGATTGATTTTCCGCGTTCCTCCAACGCAACGCAGATTGCCAGTCTTCGCGATGCAAAGGGTTGAAGACCGATTGGTCTTCGCCTCGACCCAGGTATCCCAGCAGGCAGCGGCGGAGGCTGAACGACGCGATCCGTGCGGCCTGCGGATCTTGGCCACAACTGCACTTTGCATAGCCGGGCGGCAACTCCAACCGCCAGTGCCACGCGAACACCGGCAGTCCAATGTCCGGCAGCAGCGGTCGCAGGCGACGGTAGGTTCCCAAAGGCTCCCCACAGGTTGAAATTTGCAAGACGAGCGTGACGAACTTCAAGTCAGCAGGCAGGTCGACGGCCAGTTCACGCGCAGCCGGATCGGTCCCGCTGAGAACTGCGGCCGGTTTGTCGTTTACCCAAATCCCATGAATGTCGCTGCGCAGCAGCCCGGCGGGCAATGTCAGGCGAATCTGCCGTCTGCCGGCATTCTGGATGCGATAGCTAATGACGTGATCGGCAACTCCATTTGCGGCAAATTGTGAACGGACCTCGCAATCCCATACCCAGGCCGTGGCCGACCTGCTTTCTGCAGCCGTCAAAACGATGGCTGGCTCGGACTGGGACGTCGTCGCGGAGTGGGGCGGCCGGCGGTTCTCCAAGGAGAGGCGCAGTCCGGCCGTGCCGATGTCATCGCGAAACAGCAAATCGCCGGGCGGTTCCGCGAAGAGGTCAAGTTCCACGGCCGTCAGATCCTTCACATTCGCGCGCCGCAAGCGATCCCCCGCGGTAAAACGCAGTTCGTTGGCCTTAGAAGTTTGCAGGTCAACCCATCGCTTGCTCTCCGAGCAGCCGTCGAATCGCAGCGGCACGAGGTCGTCGATGCCAAGATTTTTGTTTGGAAATTCGTAGAGTCGCCTTGCCCAGACGATCAATCGCAGCGGCCGAGTGTAAGTCAGCGGCCGGGCCAAGCGAATCGACAGGGTTTGCGTGCCACCCCGGCGTTCCAGCGTCCAGTCATCCAGCCCATCCGTCGGCTTTGATTCGACCGAGTCGATCGTCCAGTTGGGGAGCATCTTGGCTTCGAGAGAGAATACGGCACCCTCGCCGGTGCGGAAGTCGGTTGCTACGCGGCTGCTCATTTTGCCTTGGCCCAAGAGAGTCGCGGTGGCACTGACTTCCTGCACCTCCGCGGGGCGTTGCGAAAGGGTAATATCGATTCCGGCATCGGTCACGAGGGTTTCAAAGTCCAACTGCTCGCCCGCGGAGGTCTTTAAGGGCGACACGCCGGTCTGCCGACATCCGTGGGTTTTTAGATGTTCGATGCACAGAGGCGACGGGACCGAGAGGCGAATCGTGCTCGACCTATAGATAACGCCCTCGAAGAGTATCCGCGGCAGTTTCCACGATCCAGCCGTAGGGAGCAGAACCATCGCTCGCAGCCGCAAATTCGCGACACCTTGTTGCAGCGACCGTGGAAGTCCGATCGTTACTTGGCGGGTATTGTCTTTGTGATTTGTGACGACATTCCAAGAAAGCGATACATCACCCGTCGAGACCTCAACCAATTCCAGAGACGGATCGAGACCCAGCGTAATGTTCCGTAATGGCTCGCGGTGAGCTTCGATATTCAGCTTGACCGATAGTTCAACGCCGCGAAGCGTAAAGTCGTAGGTAGTTGATTGGCTGGCCAGAACGGCTTGCGGCTTGGCCTCCACGGCTCCCGCCTTGGCCAATCGCAGCCGGCAACCGGGCCGGCCCCCCAGTTCGAGTCTCCAGCGGTGAAATCCGAGATCCGTAGGCCCCTCATCGGTGACAATCCCATGATCGACGGTCGGCGTCAAATCAGCCGGCAACTCGATCCGTAGTCGGTTCACGGGACTCGGCGGCAAGGCAATGGTAAAGCTGACGCAGCCCGCGACATCTTGCTGCCCGGCGAGCGACCAGTCGAACTTCATTCGCCCCGAGCGTTCGGACAACACCTGCAACTTGCCGTCACCGGTTATTCCCAGAACGACGGGGGCACCGTCGGAGGTGTCCCACCGTGCCTGGGCGATGACCAAGTTGCACGGATCCAAGTTCATGAGCATTGCGCTGGCGGTCGATTGCGAGACATCGAGCGTGGCACTGCCTTGCAGCAACGCGTGATCCTTGAGCCGTGCTTCGTACCGCGCCTCAACGAGACCGACGGATCTCTGCGCCAGCACGCCGGGAGCGGTTCGGTGGATCGCCTCAAGCAGGCGTTCAAACTCGTCGGCCTCCATGGGCAGATACTTCACATTACCCGTTGGCAACTCCTTCATTCCCTCGGGAAAGAATACACGGCGGAAGCATAGGTTGCCCGACACGGTCGAGTTCTCCGTGGCCGGTGGGGGTGCCGCAAGACACAACTGGCCCACGGCCAATAGCATGATCGCGATTATAAGCAACCTGAACGAATTCATGAAGGTAACCTTCATGTCGCAACATCCTGGGGAATCGGAATGCTCGTCACTCGGGACGAACCGGAAGCGGCGACGATGGGAACTGGCGTTTTGCTCGGCTGAGGTATCGGCAGGATCGGCGCGACGGTGCTGGAGACTTCCGGAAGCAGCGGCTGCCGGCGATCGGCGGTCAGTTGCCGCAGAAACGCGGCCAGCAATACCAAGGTCAGGCCCAACGCCGAAGTCTGCGCGGCCAGCAAAGTCAATTCCGGATGGATTGCGATCAGCGCGACCAATATCGCGGTGGCCACGAGCAACACGACCGGATGCCTGGCCGCTCGGACATAGATCAGCAGTAACCCGGCCAGCAAGGCAATGCCAGATGATACAAAGACGATGATCGAGCGACCCGCAGTGACGATCTCACAGGTTCCAATCCGGCCCAGGGAACTGAAAAGATAGACGTTCATGCCAGTTGGAGCGGGTGTGTTGCCGGGATGGCGCAGACCAACCCAGGCCTCCAGGTCCGTTGGACTGAGTACCGGCCGACGACCAAAGTAAAAGCTATTCCAACCCCAAACAAATTCCGCACTCAATTCGCTTGAATACACGACTAAGTGCTCTTCGGGCGGCAAGAGAAGTTGCCAATAGGCGTGGCGGATCCAGGTGTCGTCGCCCAGGCTGGGAAACTCGAATGTCATAGCCCCCCGACTCGCCCGCGATCCGGGGAAATGATATTGCACGCTGAGCAAGTAGCGTCCCGGCTCGAGGTCGGCGGATAAAGGGATCATCAGAATTCGTTCCGCGCGTATGCGCGGACTGACATTCGCTCCGTTCAATTGGATGGAGGCCTGTTCGTAAGCAGCCCCTTCGGGCAACGCGATCTCCAGTTCGCGCCGCCGCGTGGTGAGTTGGAACACGGCGCGGTCTTGGCGTGCCGCAGTAGCCGATTGGGTCATGCAGGTCTGAATCCATGCCCGGTCGACCACCACGGCCGCATTGCCGCCACTTTCACCGTTCAGCTTGAACGCGATTTCCGCGGTGCGTTGTGCTGCGGCAAGTTCCCGAGTCCGTGGCGAAGTAGCCTGGCCTAGTCCGCCCTCGACCGACGTCCAGACGCCCGAAGCGACTTCGACTTGTTGCTCCGCGCCTGGAGTGACCAAGACTTTGTTGCCGGTAAGTTCCGCGTCCAGTGGCATGACTAACGGCACGCGAAGGATCCCGTCGCCGGCATCGGCCACTGTCGGCAATGCGTATCGGGCGGTGATCTCGCAAGGCCCCATACACGCCTTTGGCAAGGCCACTCGCATGCGCAGCAGCTTCGCGCTGTCGTCCACTTCCTCACCCAACACAACAGGGGTGAGGATCTGGTCTTCGTAGTACAGCACGAGTCGCCCCTTTGCACGGAGTTCGCGAGGGACCTCCAGCAGGAAGTAGTCTGTCGGCTCATAGGCGATTGAGTAGGCGAACTTCTGCTCGACACGGCCACCGGTGGGGTCCATCATCACGCGGCTGGTAACGCTTGCGGTAATCTTTTGGCGATGGCGACGCAATTCGGCCGCGAACACAGCCCTGGGAGCATCGCTCCGGTAGAACAGCGGTTCCTGATGTCGTAAGGGAAGTTCCAGCGGCACGGCCACTTGCTGCCGCAGCAGTCCCGTGGTGGCCTGGCTATCGGGCAGGATTTCGACATTATCGGCGGGAAGCACCGCCACCACTGCCGCAGCCGGTGAGCTGGATTGCGGTTGCGGAAACACCAAGGAAAACGATTTTGCGGCCTGAGGTAGCGGCCGATGAGCCTTCAAACGGACTTCAAACTGACCGATGGTCGGTGACGCCAGCGGCAGCGAAAGCACCGGTCCCGATGCACCTTTCAGCACTCCATCAATCGCCACGACGCTATCCGGGCCGACTTCATCGATCAGCCAATCCTGCATGGCAATGTCGACAGCAAAAATTTTCGCGCCGCGCACCGTATAGCGCAGCCGGG
>JANXQG010000230.1 GCA_025356915.1 Planctomycetota bacterium
CCGGGGGATCCCCGTCCTCGCTTTACTTTCCAGGAGACCGGATTCTGGGCACAGGGCATAAATGTCGGCCTAGATTGTCGGTGGTAATGAATTTACGTCTCCTTTCCAGCCGATAGGTAAGGAAGAGAGCCAAATTTCCAAAAAACGCCGAGCAGGACAAAGATGAGGCTCCTGCTCGCCCCCAACCGTTGGACAAGGAGCGTCCGCAATGTCTTCTCAGTCAAACAAGTCTACTTCGTGGTTCGCCCGTCTCGACAGCACATTCCGCCGGAAAAACGGCAATAGGTCGTCGAGCCATAACCGTCGCGGGCTGCGTTTTGAATCGCTGGAAACCCGCTCCCTGCTCTCCGCCACCGTGCTTCCATCGATCAGCGGCATTGTCTACCAAGACGCGGCCGGCAATGGCCTGACGAGTGACGATGCTCGACTGGCTAATGTTACGATCAACCTCTTCCGCGACGGCGGTGATGGGGTCTTTGAGGGGAAGAATGCCGGCAGCGACGACACCCAAGTCGGCTCGGCCTTCAGTGACGCCAGTGGCAAGTACAAGTTCGATAACCTTTCCACGGGCACCTATTTCGTGCAGGAAGTTGGCGTGCCTGGGCTGGTGATAGCGCCGGGCCAAAACGTGCAAAAGGTGGTTGTGGCCAGCAGCGACTTACAGGGCACGACGGGTACGACGATCGATTCGTTCTCGACGACGTCACAATACGTCAGCGGTTCGCTGCACGGCGGCAAGACCGGAATGTCGGCTCAGGCAGCCCAGGACGCCATCGGCGGCCATCGCAATCTATTCGCGCAACTCACCTCAGCCAAAGGCTCTGTGTCGCTGGGCGCGAACTCCGATTTCCCCGGCCTGCTAGACTTTGCCTCGGGTTCGGCGTCCAACGGCATCTTCTGGATCAACTGGGACGGCAACAACAATAACGCCGCCGTGTTGAACCCGACCGGTCTGGGCCAAGTTGACATCACGTCGCAAGGCACCAGTACGGGGATTAAGCTCACCATGGCCGCCGACCACGACAACGGTTTCATCATGCTCAAGGTCTTCAGCGATGCGAGCAACTGGTCGTGGGCCAGCGTGCCCATCAGCAATACCGCCGACGGTTCGCTGAATGACAGCCAGTTCGTCCCGTTTTCCGACTTCACGGTTGGTGGCAACCAGGGGGGGGCTAACTTCTCCAAGATCGGCGCCATCCAGTTGGCCATCAACGGCGCAAATGCCAACGATGGCCAGGTGGGACCCATCCTGGCCGCCGGACCGAAGGTCTTCAGCAACATAAACTTCGCCAACCTGCCGGTCGACTTGGCACTGACCAAATCGGCCCCACTCATGGTGAAGGCGGGCAAACAGCTCATCTATACGCTCGTAGCCACCAACAACGGTCCAGCCAATGCCACGGGGGTCTCGATTGTCGATACGCTGCCAACCGGCACTTCCTACTCTTCGGCTAGCGGCCAAAGTTCCGCTACGATCGTCGACCATAGGCTGACACTGAATGTCGGCAATGTGGCGGTCGGTGCCTCATCCACGATCGTGGTCGTGGTCGATGTCGCCTCGACCACCTCGGGCACGATCACCAACACGGCCACGGTAACAAGCATCGAAACCGACTTGAATATGCTCAACAACACGGCCGAGGCAAAGACGCAAGTCGATGTGCCGATCATACCGCTGGCCACCACGGATCTGCGGATCGACAAGTCGGCCCCCCCCTCGGTAAATGTTGGCTCGAACCTGATCTACACGCTGGTCGTAAGAAACAACTCGCTCACCACCGCCACGAGTGTGACCGTCGTCGATACGCTGCCGACTGGCTTCGCCTATCTCTCGGCCGGCGGCCAGATTTCGGCCTCAATCTCGGGTAACAGGCTCACCTTGAACCTACTAGAAAGCTTGGCCTCGCAGGCATCCGAGACGATCACGATCGTGGGTACGGTGACGGCGGCTGCCGCCAGCACGATCACCAATAGGGCCGTGGTCAGCAGCCATGAGGCGGACGACAATGAGGCAGACAACACATCGAGCGTCGTGACGACTGTCGTCCGCCCGGTGACACCGCCGACCAAACGTCATGCTCTCGGGCGGTAAAGGGTTCCATACCACTCGATTCAAGGATCCCACCATGATTGTCGTCATGAAAAAAGGCGCAAGCCGCGAAGAAATCCAGCACATCATCGAGCGCGTTGAAGCTCTCGGCCTAAAAGCGCATCCGATCTTTGGCACCGAGCGGACCGTGATCGCGGCCATCGGCGAGAAGCGTGACGAGCATCGCCAGTCGCTGGAAAGCGGCCCTGGCGTGGCCGAAGTCGTTCCCATTCTCGCTCCCTACAAGGTTGCCAGCCGCGAGGTCAAGGCCGAGTCGACCGTGATCCGGGTCGGCAGTCTCACGGTCGGCGATGCCCACGTTGGCATGATCGCCGGCCCCTGCTCCGTCGAGAACGAGGAGCAGACCCTCAGCACCGCCCGTGCCGTGAAGGCGGCCGGGGCAACGGCCCTCCGCGGCGGCGCGTTCAAACCGCGCACCAGTCCTTACAGTTTCCAGGGTCTCAAGGAAGACGGCCTGAAAATCCTCGCCACCGCCAGGGCGGAAACCGGCTTGGCCGTGGTAACCGAGGTCATGTCGGAAAATGACGTAAAACTCGTGGCCCGCTATGCCGACGTCCTACAGATTGGTGCCCGCAATATGCAGAACTATCGTCTGCTGGAGGCTGTGGGGGGTGAAGGCAAGCCGGTCTTGTTGAAGCGAGGGCCTAGTGCCAGTCTCGATGAGCTATTACTGGCGGCCGAATATGTCCTCAACGCCGGGAATCCTAATGTGATGCTTTGCGAACGTGGCATCCGCACTTTCGAGTCGCACACGCGGTTCTCGCTCGCCTTGGCCTCGGTGCCTTACTTGCACGACCGCACCCACCTGCCCGTGGTGGTCGATCCCAGTCACGGCACAGGCCACACCGCACTTGTTGCGCGGATGGCCGCCGCCTCCATTGCCGCCGGTGCCGATGGCCTGATCATCGAAGTCCATCCCGACCCCGAGACCGCCCTGAGCGACGGCTATCAATCCCTGACCTTCAAGCAATTCGTGGATCTCATGATCTTGTGCCGCAAGGTCGCCGCGGCGATGGATCGCCTGATTTAGACTCTGAGTCTAGGATGATCATCGCGAAGGCCAGTAGTGGCCAATCCTCTGCTCCGCTGGGATTAGGACACCAAGCTGGCGAAACAGATCCCCCTCTTTACCGCTCTCCGATTTTCTTTGCCAAGCCGAACTTCGGATCGCCCTCGCTTCTGGGCTGGCACGCAATCGGCAGATTCTGCCGATCGCATATCGCGGCGACACGCGATTCGGGAGTCATTTCCGTGGAAAGCTCCAAAAACACGAATTTCTCGATAATATTCTGCCAATTGCCCTTGACCGCTGACGCCGCTTGTCGTATTTAACCGCCCTCTTCATTTACGTTCGCACAAACTTTTCAGAAGGCTCGTCGCAGAATACCTCTTGTCGCATGAATGTGAATGCGAGTAGGGGTAGGCACGAGAGGCTGTTAACCGGAATGTTGGAAGAGTGATTCAGCAAGCAGTATCTCGATTTGCCGTAGGACTCATAAAATAAAAGGAGAATCGTTTTGAAGACAACCCAACGAATTCTTGTCGGCTGGTTTGCGGTCGCGATGAGTGTTTCAGTGGGCCTCGCTCATGCTGGCCTGCCCAATGGTATGGCGGTCGCCTTGCTGGGCGGTGCCGCTTTGGGTCAGCAAGGAGGCCCGAGTTCAATCTTCTCGGGATTCAGCTCCAGCCGGCCCGTGCCGCCCAACGATCCCTTTACAGCGCGAGGAGCAATACCGGCCCAAAGCACGGATGCCAACGGCGTAACGCGGCTTCCTCCCACGTCCGGATCGCAACCGTCGCTGGCGGCCGATCGCTCCGCCGATGCAGGATCCACGGTCCCCCAAGGTGCCCCAGGCGGCAATCGAGCGCGCAGCGACGCCTTGTTGCGATCCGCTCGCATGGCACTGGCCGTGACCGACGTACGACGAGCCAGCGACATGGTAGCCCAGGCCCGGCAAGAGCAGATTCGCTATGCACCCAACGAGGACTCTCCCGAGCGGGTCGAAGCGGCAATCGCCAGGTTTGTTGAAGTCAGCCGCTTGGAACGCTCCACGGAAGAAAATCGCAAGACTTACGCCCGAATGCTCATGGAGCAATCCGAGGCATTGTTGCAATGGAGCGAGTTGGACCAGGCCGACAAGTTGGCCGCTCTGGCGGTCGAGCAACAGGCGGTTTATGGTCCGTTCGACGCCAAGCCGGAAGCCCTCTCGAAGCGGATTGCGGCCTTGCGACAACAAAATAATCCCGCCGGTCCACGCCAGAGCGATGATCGTGCCGGTCCCAATGCCGTCGGTCCGTCGATGGCGGGACGGCAGCAGGCCATCGAACTGATGCGGCAGATCCGCGGGGCCTTGGTCGCGGGACAAATCGGACAGGCGGAATCTCTCTGTCGGCAGCTCGATGTGCTGCGGATTCCGGAAAATGCCTTCGCTCCCGGCGAAGATCGTCCGGGACAGGTTTTCCAGGATGTTCGCCAGGCAATGGCCCGCAATGCCTCGGGCGTGGTTCAGGCCGGCGGTTTCAGTGAGCCGAATCCCGGAGTTCAATCGGCCGTTTATGATCCGTCGCGCGATCGAACCCGCAACATGCAGGTTGCCAACCAGCAAGCGGAGACGATTCCTTCGCCATCCAACCAACCGGCAGGTCCGTCGGGTACTAACGATGGGTCGCGGCAGTCGCCGGGCTACCGTCTGTTCCAACAGGGAGAAACCGCGCTAAAGGCCCGCGATCGCGACCTCGCGTTACAGCTCTTCCAGCAGGCTTCGGCACATAGCAACGACCTTGACCCGGTAACGGCAGCGAGACTACAGGACCACCTCTCGCTGCTTTCCGTGCCGCGAGGCGCGCCGCCACGAAGCGGTCCGTCGGGCCAGCCAACTTCGCCGGTCGACGAGGCGGTGCTTGCCCAGCAAGGCTTGCTCAAGCAAGTCTTTGCCGATGTGAATCATCGGGAAAGCGACGCCAAGAAGATGCTCGAGAAGGACCCCAAGATGGCGCTGACCATGCTCCAGGAAACACGCAAGAAGGTTGAAGTTGCCGGCCTGGAACCGGCGGCGCGCGATCAGTTGCTTCGGCGGTTGGAACGTTCCATCGCCGACACGCAGCGTTATATCGAGCAGAACCGCTCGCGGATCGAGTTGGATGCCAAGAACAACTCGGTCCGAGAGGGCATGACTCGCGAAAATAACGTGAAATTGCAAACGCAGCAGAAGCTAGCCGAGTTAGTTGACCAGTACAATCGGCTCAACGACGAGCAACGTTTCGAGGAGGCCGAGGTCATCGCCAAGCGCGCTCTGGAACTTGCGCCCCACGAGATGGTTACCCAAGTCATGGTCAGCAAATCATCGATCCTCATCAAAATGGGTCGCGAACGGCGGATCCGCGATACCAAAGCGGATAACGTCGCCAATGCGTTTATCGATGTCGACGAAGCTTCCGACCCGGGAAAGAGCGAGCCTTACGCCTTCCCCGACGCCAAAAACTGGAAATCCATTACCAGTCGGCGGGCCAAGCGAGCCATGGAGCTGAGTCGCCGCCACCGCAGCGAAAAGGAGATCGAGATCGAGAAGAAACTCCTCACGCCCGTGAGATATACATGCCACAAGCGTCCGTTGAACGAGGTACTCGCTCAGTTGGCCAAGGTGGTTGATATCAACATCCACCTCGACGACGAAGGGTTGCGAGAGGAAGGGCTTTCGCCCGATGCGCCCATCGACCTGGAACTGACCAGCGACATTCAGTTGAAAAGCTGTCTCACCTTGATCTTGGAGCAGCACCACCTCTGCTACATCATCAAAAATGAAGTATTGAACATCACGAGCGAGACGAAAAAAGAGAGTCATGCCAGCTTCTATCAGCAGGTGCTTCCGGTGGGCGACCTAGTGATACCGATTCCAAACTTTGTCGCCAGCCCGCGAATGGGATTGGCCGGCGCGTTGCACGACGCCATGAGCAACGCCGTGGGCACCGGCAGCGGGTTCAACACGTCGCCAACCCCGATGGCGGCAGTGGCCAGCAGGGAAGGTCGGCAGAACAGTGGAGCGATCAACCCGGCGGTGATGGCAAACATGGCTCCGCGTCTACCCGGCGGCGCCGGCAATCAGCCGGCGGGCGGGCCTGGCGGAGCCGCCGGCGGCTCCGGTGCCGATTTCGATACGCTGATGGACCTGATCACACAGACCGTGTCACCCGCGACGTGGGAGCATAACGGCGGCAAAGGCAATATCGCCGCCTCGCCGACGAACTTGAGTCTCGTGGTCAGCCAGACGCAAGAAGTCCACGAGCAGATCGTCGATCTTCTGGAGCAGTTGCGTCGGATGCAGGACTTGCAGGTCACGATCGAGGTCCGCTTTATCACGCTCAACGATAATTTCTTCGAGCGGATGGGCGTCGACTTCGACTTTACCATTAAGAAGAGCATTGCCAATCCGCAAGGGGCCGGCTTCACCGCCCCGCAAGCGCAACCTGGCGGTCTCGTGGGTCCGTTGTTCACGGGAAATAACAGTGGAACGGTGGTCTCCGGCCTACAGCAAGCTAACCCCCTTCCGGCCCAGAACGGAATTTTCACGCAGGACAACAGCATTCGAATGACACAGGGCAGCTATGCCCTGTCCATCCCAACATTCGGCGCCGCGTCAGGGATAACAGGGGGAGCCAACGTGGGGTTCGCGATCCTCAGCGACATCGAGGCATTCTTCTTCATCAATGCCGCCCAGGGCGACAAGCGGACAAACGTCCTCCAGGCGCCCAAGGTCACCTTGTTCAACGGCCAGCAGGCGTTCGTTTCCGATACGTCGCAGACGCCGTTCGTGATCAGCGTGATTCCCGTGGTGGGCGATTTCGCTGCCGCACAGCAGCCCGTGATCGTCGTGCTTTCGGAAGGCACGTTCATGACCGTGCAGGCGGTCGTCTCCAATGACCGCCGCTTCGTGCGTTTGACAATCGTGCCCTTCTTCAGCAAGATCGGCGACGTGAAGACGTTCACCTTCCAGGGAGCCGACACGACGACGACCGATACCACGCGCAACGGAATCGTCGATCAGGCCAAGAATATATTTAACGACAACAATAATAAGCAGACGACGACCCATTCCGGCGTGACGGTGCAGTTGCCAACCTTTTCGTTCGTCACGGTGACAACGACCGTGAGCGTACCCGATGGAGGCACGGTCCTGCTCGGCGGCATCAAGCGATTGAGCGAAGAGCGCACCGAGGTCGGTGTGCCAATCCTCGACAAAGTTCCCTACCTGAACCGGTTGTTCAAGAACGTAGGCATTGGCCGCGATACTTCCAGCCTGATGATGATGGTCACGCCGCGAATCATCATTCAGGAAGAGGAAGAAGAAAAAATGGGCGTGGGCGTTAAGCCTTAGTAAGCCCTCGTCCGCTCGAATCTCTCCGGTGTGGTATCTCCTCCTGGAGCCATCGCCGACTCACCCCCCCGAGCCGGCGATGGTCGTTTCTTGGAAGAACGAGAGTACTTAGAGTTCTTGAAACTTAGTACTTAGTTTCCTAAATCCTAAGCCCTTCCCGTCTCAAACCATCGTCGTTGCCAACTCGCGGGCGAGCCGCTTGCGGGCAACGTGCAAACGCCGCTTGATCGTGCCGACCGGCGTGCGAAACTGATCGCTCATCGGAATCGCTGAGCGTCTATTTTCGACGCCCGACAGCTTGCGACCTGGGACGATAGGTTGGACACCACGCCGGACGCAATGTTCCCGACATACTCGGGAGTGCCGACGAAAGTTGTCCACCCACCTGTTTCAGAAGCCACCGCGCCTGATCTCTCGCCTGACCTAGCCATGAAAAATGGCTTCGCAGGGCGAGGGAAAGGGACAGATAGGCCTGAGTGACCGCCGAACGGGTTCCGTGGCAGGAGGTGGCCGATCATGTGAGGGGCATTTATGCCCCTTTTCTCCGCCAAAGGCGGTATTAGGC
>JANXQG010000026.1 GCA_025356915.1 Planctomycetota bacterium
ACAAAACTTCGACCGAAGTGAGGTTGCGGATGATGCTCTGCTAGGTACGGACATTGCGGCAGATCCAAGTAACGGCTCGGTCCGGGGCTTCCAGACGATGGGCAGGAATTACAATCGGCAGCGTGGTCTCAATCAGCCGCGGTCCCAATTGGCCCAGCAGGCGGCAAACCAAAGCGGCAATCAGGTTGATAGTCAACGATTTTCCTTCTTCGTCGGAACCAACCGGGGCGGTGATGAAAACCAAAGCCAAAAGGTCTACGCTGTCGCCGATCTCGTTCTGCCTATCAAGCAATCAGGCTTCAGTGGCCTGCAACTCAACGGCGGCAACACCTACACCGGCGGCACGAACATCACGGCCGGTGACCTCAATGGCCTGATCGCCCAGAACCAACGCCAAGTCCTCGTCGTCGATAACTCGGGCAAGTTCCGTAACGTCCGGCTTGGCGATAACGGCCGACTCGACGACAAGCGGGCGGCGGCCATGGCTGCCGAGTTCAATTCCTCGGGTGCGATCCTGCTTTCCACCCTGCTGCCTCAGGAAACGGGCTATTGGAACCCGGTCGTCACCACCGGCCAAGACGGCACGGCCACCATCACCCTGACCATGCCCGAGCGTTCGACCGCCTGGAAATTCCTGGCGAAAGGCATTTCGACCGAGACCCTGGCTGGCGAGGCGAGCGACGACCTGACCGTGAAGAAGGATCTGTTTGGCGAGATCAAGCTGCCGCTGGCCTTCACCGATGGCGATACGGCCGAAATTCCTGTCACGGTACATAACAACGCAGTTGACAAAGGACCGATCGAGGTCGTGCTGCGGACGACCATCGCCGGACGGAAAGTGGAAGAGACAAAGACGATTGAAGTTACGAGCAAGGGATTGCAAGAGGCGAGTTTCAAGGTCGAGTTGAAGCGGCCGGAGGCGGGGAGAAGGGGAGAAAGCGAGAAGGTAAGAGAGGGAGAAGGGGAGATAATCGCGCCACAAATCGACGTGCAATTCGAGTTGATTATCCGTGCGGTCGGCCATGAAGACATCGTGCAGCGTTCCGTGCCGCTACGTCCCTACGGCGTGCCGGTGTTTACTGCCGCGAGCGGTTCGAACACCGCCGACGGCACGGTCTGGCTGGAAACTCCGGAAGGGATGCCGGCGGAGTCGGGCAACCTGCAAATCCTCGTCGGCCCAACGGTCGAGCGAAGCCTGTTGGACATCGTGTTCGCCCCCGCGCCGTGGTGCCAGATGGAAGTCAGCCGCCTGGCTTCCGGGCTAGAATCGGCCACGAGTGACATCATGGCCTCGCTGGGCCTGCAAAAGCTGCTAGGCGGCAGCCGCGAGGCGGGCGGGCCCGAGGCTCTGGCCCTCGATAGCCGCATCTGCGGTTCCGTCAGCCTGCTGCTCTCCTCGCAGAACGACGACGGCGGATGGAGTTGGACCGGCACGCCTGGCGGAGTCAGCAATCGCTATGCAAGCTGCCGCATCGTGTGGGCCATGACGCTGACGAAGAAAGCCGGCTATGTCGTGCCGGACGCCGCCTACAACAAGGCCCTGGCCTATCTACAAAACCAAGTAGCCGCGACCGACAACGCCGACTATGAAAGCAAAGCCATCTTGCTACACGTCCTGGCCGTGGCCGGACAAGGCGATTTCGCTCTAGCCAACCGGCTCTATCGCGATCGCGGCTCGCTCTCGACAGCCGCCCTGACGCACCTGGCACTGAGCTTTGCAGCCATGGACCGCAAGGCAACCGCCGAAGAGATTCTCGGTCTCTTGGAGAAACGGAACCTCGACGACACCGCCACGCGACGCGACGCAGCCCTCGGCGCGTTGCCCTGGAGCCATTCGCCGACCGAACTGCGGGCACTCTACGCCTTGGCCGTCGAAGAGGTCTCCCCCAAGTCGCCGAAGGCCAAGGAACTGGTCGATTGGCTCCTGGCTCATCGTACCGGCAACCGCTGGACCCCAGAAAAAGCGACCGGCCCAGCGGCCCTGGCCTTGTGTCGCTGGTTCGCCGACAGCCGCTTCACCGGCGAGCGCTACAAGCTGACCGTCTTTGTCAACGATGTGCAGGTCAAGGTGCTGGATATTGATCCGGCCGCTGGCAGCCAGTCGATCGACGTGCCGCGAAGGTTTCTCAAGCCGGACTCCAAGGGGAAGCAGCGAATCAACTTCCAGATCGCCGGACGCGGACGTTATACCTATCAATGCATCCTCGGCGGTTTCGTGCCGGCCGACAAGCTCAAGGGTACAACGAACGCATGGCGGGTTGATCGCTACCATGAGCCGGCTCCGCTGGAACTCGACGGCCGCGAGATTCCCCGCGGTTTCGGAGTACTGGCGGGGAGCTATCAAACCTTCCGGAACCCGCTGGATCAGCTTCCCGTCGGCCGACGCGGCATGGTGCATATCGATCTCTGGCGACACATGGCCTCGGGCACGCCCGAGGAGCGGTTGGAATATCTTGTCGTCACCGAGCCTATTCCCAGCGGAACGGCGGTCATCGAGAAATCGGTCACGGGGCCGTTTGAACATTTCGAGATCGGTCCCGGTGAAATCACGTTCTATATCGGCAGCCGCTCCAGCCTGGGCACGATCCATTATGAACTCTACGGCTATGTACCGGGCAAATATCGCATGGGTCCCACGATCGTTCGCAACGCCCACCGGCCCGAGCAACTTCTGGTAACCTCGCCGAAGACACTGGTCGTGCTGGCACAAGGCGCGAAGTCGGCCGATGCTTACCGCCTCACGCCCCAGGAGCTTTACGAGTTGGGCAAACGGCTGACGGCCAAGAAGGACTACGCAACGGCGATGCCGCACTTGACGGAATTAGTCGAGAAGTGGAACCTGCGACCGGAGGTCTACAAAGACACCGTGCAGATGCTTCTGGACATCCACCTGGAGATCGGGCCGCCGGCCAAGATCGTTCGCTACTTTGAGATCATCAAGGAGAAATGGCCCAGCGAAGAGATTCCTTTTGCCAAGATCATGAAGGTCGCCGCGGCCTACCACGAGATGGGCGAGTACGAACGGAGCTACCTGGTCTTCCGTGCCACGGTCGAGAGCAATTTCGCCCGCGAGAGCGAAGTGGCCGGCTTCCTGCAATCGCAGGGCGAGCTACTGCGGAGCGTCGAAGCGATGAGCCAGTTATTGAGCAACTATCCGCCGGAGGGCTATGTGGCGGCGGCCACCTATGCCCTGGCCCAGCAGGTTTCGGCCAAGGCACCCGAGGCGGCCAGCGATGCCAAGCTGCGACAGCAGAAAGTCAACCGCATCGATCTGCTTCGCCGGGCGTGGACGATGCTGGAAGGTTTTTTGACGGCATGGCCGGATGACCCCGCCGCCGATCAGGCCGCCTTCGCCTCGGCCAGTACGCTTCTGGACCTGAAGGCCCATCGCGAAGCGGCCGCGGCCTGCGACCGCTACGCCAAGCGATATGCCCAGAGCGACCTGGTCGATAGTTACTGGTATATCATCGGCTACTGCGAATTTGCCACGGGCCGGCATAAGGCGGCACTGGAAATGTGTCGAAAGGTGGCCGATTTGAAGCGAGTTGACAAGGCGACTGGCCGCGAAGTGGAAAGCACCAACAAGTGGCAGGCGATTTACATCCTCGGCCAGGTCCATCATGGACTGGGCGAGGCAGCCGACGCCATTCGCGAGTATCGCCGCGTGGAAGACCGCTTCGCCGACGCCAAGGAGGCCATCGCCTACTTCCTTCGCAAGTCGATCGACCTGCCCGAGGTGACCATGATCAAGCCGGGCGATGCCGCCGAAGTGGAACTCAAGTTCCGCAATATTCCGGCGTGCGACGTGAAGGTCTACCGTATCGACCTGATGAAGTTCAGTCTCTTGCGGCGCAATCTGGGCGGCATCGCGCAGATCAACCTGGCGGGCATCCGCCCGCTGCACGAGACAAGCGTCAAGCTGGGCGATGGCAAGGACTATCGCGATCGCACGCAGAAGTTGGACTTGCCGCTGAAGGACGAAGGGGCTTACCTGGTCGTCTGCCGTGGCGAAGATTTGCACGCCAGCGGCTTGGTGCTGGTCACGCCGCTCGTGGTCGAGATCCAGGAAGACGCCGTCAGCGGCCGGGTACGAACGACGGTCAAGGACGTCAAGGCCGACCACTACGTACACAATGTGCAGATCAAAGTGATCGGCAGCCGCAACGATGACTTCATCGCCGGCGACACCGACCTCCGCGGGGTCTTTGTGGCCGACGGCATTCACGGTCGCTCGACCGTGATCGCCCGAGCGGAGCCGTCGCGTTACGCCTTTTTCCGCGGTGCGACCGATTTGGCCCCGCCAGTCCCTGTCCCGGCGGCACCCGATGCTGCCGCCGCGGCACCGTCAGCCGCCCCGGCGCAAAAGCCGATGTCTCAAGAAAAGGGGTTATTGGAAGGTCTGGAGCAGCAGAATCGCGGTTTTCAGACCATGCAAAGGGATAATCTGAAGAAGATTTATGACAACAAGGCCAAGGGAGTAGAGATCAAGGCGGCGTTTTAGGGTGGCCGGTCACGGCCGACAAGAAAGTAGGCGTGGCAATTGTGGACATGCGCCAGCACGGTCGCACTGGCCGGCCGCTGGGAGACGAAACTTTCCTTGGTCGCCTGGAGGAAATGGTGGGGAGTGTCCTCGAATTTCGAGGACACATGACTAAACTGGTTGGCAAAATTCGAGGAATCTGCCATTTTGGGGGCATGGCAAGATTAGTCCCAAGTTCCGAGGGTTGGGGTGACGGAAGTGCTTGTGTGATTAAGGCACTTCTGCTTTTATGAAATGCAATGTGTAGTCATGTAATATATCGCAGAAGCAGGACTGCACTTAGGATGGTCACGACACACCAAACCGCTCGGCCAGGGCATACTTCTCGCTCGCACCGATCAATTCGTTGAATTCCGCGAAGGTCATTTGCGATGCACTGCCCGTCGTTGTGCCATCGCGATAGATTTGCTCATAGACCGTGCGGATGGCTTTGGCCGCAGCAAATAGCCCTGCTAACGGATAGAGAATCAACTGGAAACCCATCGCGGCGAGCTGGTCACGAGGCAGAACCGGCGTCTTCCCGCCTTCGATCATATTGGCCACCATCGGCTTTGGCACGCGGCGGCCGATTTCGGCAAGCTGCTCTACCGAGTTAGGAGCCTCAATAAAGCTGGCGTCGGCACCTGCTTCACGGGCGGCCAAAATGCGGTTGACAGCCTCTTCCATGCCAATTACGGCCAGAGCATCCGTACGGGCAACGATAAAGAAATCGCGCTCGCCACGAGCTTCCACGGCGGCACGGATCTTCTGTACGTACTCTTCGCGTTCGATGACCCGCTTGCCTTGCATGTGGCCGCACTTCTTCGGCCAAAGCTGATCTTCCAGAAAGCAGCCGGCGGCACCTGTGGCGATCAGTTCCTGCACGGTACGGTAGACGTTAAGCGGATTTCCGTAGCCGGTGTCGGCGTCAACGATAATCGGTATATCGACGCTCATGCAGATTCTTCTTGCCCGTTCCGTGATCTCGGTTTGCGTCAAAAGGCCCATGTCAGGCTCGCCGATAGCGGTGGCCGCAACGGAATAGCCGGAAACAAAAGCTATCGGAAAGCCGACCTGCTGGGCCAGCTTTGCCGATAGGGTGTCAAAGACGCCGGCAAAGGCCAGCGTGCCAATTTGGTCAAGGATATGGTGGACGCGTGTTTTGGGCATAATTAGGTTCTCCGGGTAAGTCCTTATCTTCGCAGCAGACGGCAGAGGCGTCAACGGCCGGACAATGGCACGGAGGCTACCGAAAGCAAAAGGTACCAAGAGGGGGCAAAGACTCATTACGGCCACCGGCTAGGAATGTCGGAGGCCCCGTAGCGGCATAGCCAGTTGACGGCGGTCAAGCCAGCGGCGAAGATGAATAGCCTGTTGGTCGAAGCAGAGGTGTAGAGGGCCTCGGGCGGCTTCTGCGAATCTGCGTTCTATAAAGGCGATCCCATGAACAGAATCACGCTGCTGATGCTAATGCTGGCCTTGTCGCTTGCCCCAGTGAAATCGTGCTACGGGCCCACCCGCACGCCCGGACCATAAATCCGCGTGAGTGCGAAAGATCAGCAGGGAACTCACGACGAAGAACGTCATGACGACCGTACGCCCGATATGAGTCAGCCGATCGACAAGTCGCGGTTGCGAATTTCTCAGTCTGTTGCTCACAGGTCATGGATATCTCTGTCCTCAGTCGCAATTACTTCCTATCCCTGGAAGACGAGCACTACACCGATCCTGGCATCTATATTGCGTCCAGCGGGCGCTATCTCGCCGGCACCCAGAACCAGGAGCCCGATCCTCAATTCCGGCGGCGATCGTGTCATTATCTCAGGACGGCCGATTCCTTCTTCCTGCCGCACCCTACCCCTATTGGAGAAACCATGAGCCAACCAGCCCCAGCCCTGCCAACCTCCCGCCGTGACACCCGAGGCCAAGCCTGCGTAAAATCCCTCCTAGGCATCAAACGCCGAACCGGTGTGTCCATGCCCAAGCACCTCCTGCTGAAGATGGCATTCGACGCCGGCTACGAAGCCGGCGCAGAGGATGTCGGCAGCGGCGAGCTGCTGGTCGAGACCCTGGACCTGCGGTACGCGCTCTACGACCTGGACGGCAAAACAAAAGCGGGCTGTTGCGCTCGACGACCTGGTAATGGCCCTAGCATAATCCAGCGAATTTGGCGTGATCCCGGCCGGGCTTGACAAAAATGCGGGG
>JANXQG010000254.1 GCA_025356915.1 Planctomycetota bacterium
GGTCCTTCCAACCCCGCCGCCGATTCCCGCGCAGCAACTTCCCCATGCGGAAAGTCTGCCTGCCAAACCGCCCCTTTCCAGTGGAAGCACCGGAGGATCAATCTTGCCATTGCCTGGCTCGGCACCCGGTTCGACGACGATTGATGGTAGTCCGAACAGCCAGCCTGCGGAGCAGAATCTCCAGGTTCCGGTTCCCCGAGGACTACAAGGCATTCCGGAGGGACTCGAACTTATCCCCAGTCAGCCTGGTACCAATTCAAAAACCGAGGGGAGTGGCGTCGAACCCCTGATTCCGCCCAAGGATCTGCCTAAGCTGAAAGGAAGTGCGTCAGGCCTCGCGCCGATGCCGGGCAGTCCTGCGACAGAACCGTTGAAGACTCCGAACAAAGAGGTTCCCGCGCCGAAATCTTCCCTTCTGCCTTTGGACCCGATACCGTCACCTGCCCTCAAGCCGGAGGAACCGTCGCCAGACAAGCCGATCAAGGGCAGTTCATTTCTACGGCGCGAAAAAAATACGGTCGCGGCAAGAGCGACTGCCATCCCGAGTGAATTGCCGATGCAAGCCAACTGGAATGCCTCGCTTGAGCCAGAATCCGTGAGCGACAACCTCCTTCGTCGCACCAGTTTTGAACAGCGCACGTCGGAGAGGGGCAATCCCCTCCGTTCCGCGCTGGAAGGATATTGCCCCGTCCAATTGCGAGAGAATGATCGCTGGGTCGCTGGCAACCCGGATTATCAACAGTCCTATCAGGGGCAAGTGTTTCATTTCTCCTGTGCCAAAGCCCAGAAGCTATTCGAGGCGGCTCCGGAAAAATATGCCCCGGTACAGAGCGGTGATGATGTTGTCTTGATCGTGGAAGAGAATCGCGCCGTGCCCGGTAGCGTGAATCACTCCGCCGTATGGCACGGACGGCTCTATCTATTCTCCAATTCCGCGACGCTGGATACATTCCAGGAGGATCCGGCTCGATATGCCAACGCTGCACGGCAAGCACCGGCGCAGCATGAATAATCCGGCTTGGTTGTTCGTTGTTCAAAACTGCGAAGCCGCAAGCGGTCTAGGAATGAATTGTTTAGTTGTTGGTTATTCGCATGAGCCGTTATGAACTGTTTGATCGCCGTGGCGTGGAACTCTGGCCGTTATCGCAACGAGGCCACGATCTGGAGGTCGCCGATTGTCTGCCGTTAGGCCCACCGGAACCGCGTTTCGAGCATCCGGAGTTGCACGGTCTGGTCGAGCGAATCGTTACCGCCCGAGGTCAACAGCGGCCGGTGATCCTGATGATGGGAGCCCACGCGATCAAGCTTGGCCTGTCGCGGTTTCTCATCGATCTGATCGAGCGAAAGTGGATCACGCATCTAGCCACCAACGGTGCGGGCCTGGTCCACGATTTTGAATTAGCCAGCTTTGGCGGCACGAGCGAGAACGTCGCACGCTGGATTCAAGTCGGCCAGTTCGGACTCTGGCAGGAGACGAGCCGACTGAACGAGATTGCGCGGCAAGCGGCCGACGCAGGCGAAGGACTGGGCGAAGCGGTCGGCCGTATCCTGGCGAGCCAGCCAGCCCCGCACGCCGCGGTGAGCCTGGCCGCCGCGGCATGGCGAATGGGTGTGCCGATGACGATTCATGTTGGCATCGGCTGCGACATCATTCACGCACACCCCAACTGCGACGGTGCTGCTTGGGGTGCGGCCAGCGACACCGACTTTCTGATCTTTGCGCGATCGATCCAAGACCTTCCTGGCGGCGTCTTCATCAACTTCGGCACCGCCGTGACCGGGCCGGAGGTCTTCCTGAAGGCCCTCTCAATGGCCCGCAACGTGGCGCGGCAACGCGGCGATATGCCGCGTGATTTCACAACGGCCGTATTCGATCTGATCGACCTGCCGGAGAACTGGCGCGAGAGTACGCCGTCGAAACAGGAGAGCCGGTATTACTACCGGCCGTGGAAAACGATCCTGGCGCGCACGGTCGCCGGCGGCGGGCAAAGCTATTACTTCCGCGGCAATCACCGGCAGACGCTGCCCACGCTATGGGCGGAATTGGTGGGATGACTGTCGTGGGTCGGCAGACTGCCGTCGTAACTCCCTTCGAGAATGCGAAATCGCAGGCCGGCAATCGGGGCACCGCAGTTGTGGAACGTCACGCCGCGATAGCGATAATTGAACATGCGGCGGTGAATGTGACCAAAGTAAACGTGCCGCAGGCCCGTCTCCGGACCTTCGCCCAGATGCTCGAGGTAATTCAAGACTCGCCGTGCCACGCGCCGCTTGCGATGGAGCAAAAAAGCCAGCGGCTTGTGCAGGCGGGCGCGATGGACCACCGCGTAGGCCCCGCGGCTGAACTTGCCGGCCATGGGCAGATTCAACCATCGCGAGCGATACTTCAGCAACTTCTCGTGGGTCGTCTCTTTCTTCTCGACAGCATCACCGTGAAGAAAGATATTCGATCCCAGCCGTAGATAGAAGTGGTGCCAGGCGAAGTTCGGAATAAGGTGCGCCTGCTGCTCCAGGTGGTCCAGGAACGGTTGGCAATAGTCGTGATTGCCCAGCAGGTAATGAATGTGGCAATTCGGATGCTCGGCCGCCAAATGTTGCAGCCAATGAAAGGCGGCCTCCACCGTATCTTCCAGGGTCGGCAGCGTCGACCAGCTAAAGTCGAATATATCGCCCCCCAGCACCAGAACCGCCGACCGCCGCGCCGCCGTACGTATCGCGTCGACATAGCGCGGAGCGTCGGACCGCCGGGCAAACAGGTGCAGATCGGAGACAAAGCTGATCCGGTGTGTCATTCTACTCGATAAACCTCTTCACCAAAACGGCCTTGGAGTGATTGACATCCTGTCCGCGGATGAAGCCGACCGGGATGGAACGGTCGATCATGTAGAAAGCGCGATGGCGACTGGTGTCCCCGCTGTCGCCGCCAAGCTCCTGGCCCAATTGATAGCCATCGGGATGTCCCGCATCGACACCTCCCGCATTAGGAGTGACCTCAAAGTAACCGACCGTGATCCAGACGGCGAAGACGTTGGAATGGCATGTCGTGACGCCGCCTAGTTTTTGGATCGCCTGATAGCGGAAGTAGGAACTCCGATTGTATTCGGTGGCTGGGGTCGCCGCTGAAATCTTATTATCGACCTGGAAGAGCGGCCGCGTCGCGTCACCCGGGTCGCTTCGCAGCAAGGTAACATCGATCTCGCGTGAGGGATTGGTCGGCGAAAGCCCTGCCCCGCCAGCCGTGCGGTACGGTTGCGCAAGCCGATTGACCCGGAACTTATCCCACATGCTCGCAGAAGCTGCGGGATGATTGTACGCCATTCCCTGAAAGACCGCGAGACTAGAGATCGTATTGAGATTGATCCGGCCAGGCTCGCGGTAGGTTGGAATTCCATTGAAAGGCGCGTGGACACTATCGCCCGGAGCTTGAATCTGCATATTGACGTACGGCGAAGGAATTCCCACGTAAGCAAGGATCCGATGAAACTGCCCGGTATCGAACATGTTGAGCAAATGTGGAAAGTTTGAACCGGAATAGGCATTGATGCCAGATCCCAGCGTGGCCCCGTCGACATAGCCGTAGTAGCTGCGGGTATTGCCGTTGTTGACCAGGAGTTTTGACGAGGAAACGGCGGGCACCTGTAGCAATTCATATTCGTTGACGAACGGCCGATAGGCCCAATTGAACCAAGGGAACGGAAAGGGAGGGTCGCCCTGGTAGCCAGTCGACAGATCCTTCGGAACTCCAAAGGCCGTATTCAGGTAACCAAGGGAACTCACCAAATCGTAACCGAAGACATTAGCTCCCGCTGGCACCTGTTTCACAATGCTCTTGTTATAGGCCTCCTGTTTCCAGAGATTGAATTCACCGGAAGCCGCGTTCGTGTCACCCCGCTGTCGAGATGCGAACTGAATGTCAACCGGCGTATTATTGGGGTCTTTAACCGTCGTCACGCCGTTAAACGTGGTCAAGTCAACCGGCATGGCATCAATCGTGCGATAGGGATTCGCGCTGCCGTCTTTGATCGAAGCGTCGGTTTCGGACACCCAAGACCGCGTCGGATCGGCCAGTCGCTGTAGATAGATGATCCGAAAACCGGGATAGGTCCCGTCGTTGTTCAGTTTTTTGTCGCCAGTACCATCTTTTTCACGTTGGAGATCAAAAGGAATGTCAATCGTCTGGCTATAAGTTTCCGTGTCCGGATTATAGGTTACGGCTGCGCCATCGGGAGTCTTTTCGTACTTCGTATAGCCGTCCGTCGGCTCCGAAACGCTGAGACGTCTGGGGGTATCAATCGACAGGACCAAGGGTAGTTTGATGGCCGAAGCGGCCGGAGGAGCTGGGGTATTGTTTCTTACGGGGGAGGGATTTGCCGTCGTCACTTCCGTGTCGTCCAAGGTAATGTACCGCCCTGCTCGGTTCTTGATGTCCTTGGATGCGCCGCTGAAACCGATTAATGTCTGCTTTTTGTTTGGGCTGGCCGGGTCCTTCTCGCCCGACCCAATCACCGCGTATTGCCCAGACGAGACCAGCAATGGTTTTCCCACGGAAGGCGTATAGGTGGTTAGCACATCCGTAGGAATCGTTGCCGTCCCTTTGGAAACGAAATAGACCGCGCGCTCGATCTGCGGGCGTTTGGTTGAATCAGAATCGTCCGGATCGGGTATTTCACCGTTCACGGGTGGACTCTTCAACGGATTGACGATGACTAGCCTCCAGACGGGGTGACCGGTTCCGCTGGTGCCGGATGTCTGGCTCAACAGGACGCCGCTGGTTACGGTGGTGGCTGCGCCACCGGTGGCCGGTGCTCCGCCTAGCAAGTCGCGGCTTTGCGGCTCCAAAGGTGACCAGGGATTGAGCAGCTCGACAAAGAGCGAACCTTGAGGCCGATACTTCTGGTCGAAATTCGGATCCTTATTCTTTGGCTCGGTATCGGTTGTTTTTCCGGGATCCGTCCGTACGGCAGGATCAGCAACGGTGTTGGCCGGATCGACCACCTCATCGGAGAGATCCTCCGTCCGCCGGTCATGGAAAGCAAGCGTCTCGGAAATGATCAGATCGGGCCGTTTGCAGCCCCAGACGGTGTGTGCCGCGGTGCCATCCGGGTTCCAGCCCGACGTATCGGGGTCCACTACGTAATTGAAAGGGATCATGATCGCATTGTGATCGCGGAAAGCGACGCAATTGACGGCCCATTGTGCGATAAGCCTCGCACGGGCTTCATCCGATCCGAGCCGCGCCTTGATGGCATCGGTGTCGGCTGTTAGCGTCATCAACACATAGAGATGCTTGGCGTAAAGTTGTCTGGCGGCCAGCGAGTTCGTCGTCGCCCCGGCGGCATCGTAGCTGAAAGAAACGGATGCGGTGCCGGAACTGCCGTACAGAGCAACCGATTCGCCTCCCAGCCCCGGCTGGTCGGGTTCGACCTTCGTGGCCCCGTTTGTCATGCTGCCGTTCGACGATCGCGCGCCGCCAGCGCCGAAGGGGCGGTTGACATTCATTTTCAATCCTTGCTGAGTTTCCCAAGGGAGCAGATCGGCCGCCTTCGTGGAATCCCATTTGCCGGTGCGGGCAGTAATTAGGTCGACGGGATGCGTCGGACGCGACAACCCGTTGGCGATTCCCTTGGCGCGTTGCGAAAGCGAAAACACGACCGGGGCGGTGGGTACGCTGAAGCTTTCCGTGGTTATCTCCGTGCGGCGCAGTCGCAGGGCGGGGCCCGCCAGTATTTCTAGCCGCTGGGGCAGCGAGGAGACATCGCGATCGTAGGGACGGATGATCCGCTCAAGTTCACTGACCGAGAATGGGCTGTCGGGCGTCATGGCCCCGGTAGCGTGCGGCGCGTTGCGGCTGAGGTCGATGTCGTAGGGTGTGTTCTTCAAAGTTCCGCCCATGGAAATGTAGAGCGGACGCCCGGCGACATCGAGACCGATCGCGCCGAAACCCTGCGTGTCCGGCGGCGAACCCCAGGAGTCGGGCGATGTGCCGGAGGTGAGGTTTGTCCAATAGTATTCGCCATAGCTGAACCAGCGGTTCCAGGTCAGCCCCATATACCCGTTATTGAAGTAACCGGTCCTATTGCTGATGCTTCCCGCACGGCCGGTTCCAACGTTTTCACCGTAGCGGCCAAGCTGACTGCTGCCGCCCGTGAGCAGAGCTTGATAGATTGAGGTGTTCGAGGAGCCAAACAGCGAGAGCAGATTCACTTCGGCTGGCCCGTAGCCTTGTCCACGGGAAAGCGCCACACGGGGGGCACCACCGGCAAACGTTTTGTTCGCCATTGCCGTCAGCGGTGCGGGGAGGTTAATCTGCGTTGGCAAGGCGGTATCGCCCGGTAGCGAACCGACTAATGGCAGTGTGGTGTACGGCAGCCCCACAGGCTCATAATATCTTGTCTGGGCTTGCGCCAGGTTGCCGTGCGCGTTGAGGTTCAAGCGACCATCCATGTCCAGGCAAAGAATGGCGAACATCGGCTTGTAGGGCCGGCCATCGGCCGTGAAGCTGACAGGAAAGCCAAGATCAACCCAGACGCTGTCGGGCACGCCATCACCGTCGTTATCGACGTCCAACTGGCCGCTCGTCGGGAAATTCGGGTGATCGAAAGTGTTGGGCCGGAACATGATTTGACGCGAAATATCTGCATTCAGACTGCCTAGTTGGGTCGTCCAGTATTGGATCAGGTTGGGGCGGTGCAACGAAACAGCGTTCACTTCTCCGACGCCCGCCAGCAACGGATCCTGGAAGTCGGGTGCCGTGTAATCGCAATTTGCCCCGCCGGGCGGATTCAAATTTTTGGGACTTCTGGGAAGCATCGCCAAAAGCCGGCCGCTGTCATCCTTGGCATCGAGCAAACCTGTTTCTTTGTTGTAACCGTAGCCCATCCCACCGTAGGGAAAACCATTGATGACACAAACGTCACCGCCGCCAGGCATGATGTTGCCGGGAAACGTGGGTCCGCCGATCCGCGCGCTCAAACCGGCCGCCGGACCGGTGAGCATCGTGACCGTGCATCCCATCTGGTGCATTGGGTCGAGTCCGCTCACATTGACCGAAAGCAATTGGCCATTGGCAGCCGTAATTCCACCGAGAGACACGGTACCGGAACTCGTTCCATAAATTTTCTCCAGCAGGCTGCACGAACCGATCGCCGATTGTGGATTGTTTGACCCGCGAACAACGATATCAAAAGCCGAGTTGAGCTGTTTTGCCGGTGAAACAACCACGGTATCGATCGTACGGACGCGATCCGCGCTCCTGCGCTCCACGCCGGTCAAGACCACGAAGGCCAATGCAACCACGGCGAACATGGCTAGTAAGGCAAGCACCACCAGCAAGAGAACACCGCGACGAGGTTTGGTAATCATGATAAATCCTTCAGTTACTCAGTTGCCTCATTTTAAGATAACGGGCTCATCGCGTAGCGATGCCATGATGGTAGCCGCGGGTTTTAACCCACGGACCATGAGGCGTGCAATGCACCCTCCATTCGTCGCGTAGCGACGATTGATGTTCAAGCGTGGGTACGCCACGCACGTTTCGCATGCGACACCCGTTCCGTGAATTAATACCCACGGCTACCATCGTAACGCCGCTCTATGCGACGAGTTATTAATTTTTCCACGTCGGATCAGTACTCACTTCGACCGTTGTCGTATAAACACCGACCACGCTTTGCCCCAAGGCGACTGCGGTTGTCGTATAGCTTGTATCCCAATCCGGCCCTGTTAGGGTTAGGCTAACGCCGTCATCCCCCACGGCCACAACACGATACCAGCGGCAAAGCGTCGGAATTGGTTTCGCCGAATTTGTGCCACACAAAGCAATCCAATCGTTCTCTTTCACTTCAAAGGGAGCGGAGAGATTGGAGAGTGTTACGCTCCCGCCACCGTATCCCAAATCGTAGAAGCCGGTAGCCGCTATGCTGGCGGTCGCTTCTGCTGGTGGGAGGTCTCGCTTGAAGCAGACCACCACGGAAACCGTGAATAGCGTTGGGCTGTTGGGCGTCGGAACCACGGTCAGAAACCAGGTGTAATCGCCCTTGTAATCCGGGGCGGCCGTCGGTTTTCCGATCGCCTGAGGCGGATTCATATTTTCGGGCAGTTGCACGATCAGGTCGTCGGTGGCTTTGAAGATCAGGTCGGCTTGAGCCGGATTCGGTGTGATCCTCGATACGATTCCACCCAACTTCGTCGCGCCGCCCAGCGGGTCGATGGCAAAGGCGGCGTTTCCCTGGGGCGCCGAATCGAGCATGTGGCGGATGGCCACGGCGCGCAGTGCAGTGCGGCCGCAATTGCCGGCGTGGTCGGCCTTGGTGGCTTCGGCAATCGTGTACCGTCCGATCGGCAGCAGCGCGGCCAAGCCCAGCAGGCCGATCGACAGTACGCCGATAGCCGCCAGGACTTCCAGGAGACTCATGCCGCGGGGAAGTGGGCGGTGAACCCCGCGCGAAGTGGTCGCTTCCGATAACGGACAACGGACAACGGACAATGGACAACTCTCCATGCTACTTCCCTCCCATCGCATCCGACTCACGGGCGTACTTACGGCTCTGATCGATATTCGTCTTGTCGCCGACCACGGCCAAATCGGTCGTTATAATCAGGCCGGTCCATGGGTTAATGGCAACCCAAAGACAGCTTAAGTCCTGTAGATTCGATTGTGGCGGGGTACTCGTGTCGTTGACGTTCTCGCGTTTGCCGATCAGCAGGCAAATTGGCGTTACCGGATGCGTGGCGACACCCCCGACCAAGACCTGGTCGATCGTTCCATCCGGTGCGAACATGATGGTCACCGGTCCACTCCCCCAAAACGTAGTCGTACCATTGGGTTGAACCGTGTCGGGCCCGGAAAGCGTCAGATCGATGACCGCCGGCGAGGGCAACTGGAGGGCCGACGCAACCGATTTGACGGGCTGGCGATAAATTTTGCAGGGAATGGCCGACGGACTGAGAGGCCAAGGGGGACTTTGCCCTAAATTCCATCCTGCGGTGGCTGCGGAACCGCTCGACGACAGGTTGTACAGCCCACCCTGGCCACCGAACTGGATTTGATTGGGCTTGCCACTGGTCAACGATTTGACGCGTGCGTCCGTGTCGGTATCGAACTTGACCGTCAGGCTGCCGGAACTCAGCGACAGCGTCGCCGCACCGCCAAGGGGCGCTGACGACTCGACCTGGCTGAGCGTCATCGAACAACCACCTTCCCCGGGAAGCGCTTCGATGATCACGCCGCAACTGCGGCCCGTGGCAATCGCCTGATTGCGAGCTGAACTTAAATAGAGTTGCACCGAGCGTGCCGCCTCGCGGATCCGCGATCGATCCATCGCGGGCTGAAGTCGCGGGATCGTCGCCGCGGCAAGCAGCAAGATGATCACCACCACGACGAGCAACTCAACCAGCGTCATGCCCCGACGTAGTTTCTGGCGCGGACCAGTAGCACCTTGCATATTTTTCCTGCATTCGTATTGCATAGTGTCACCTTTGGTCCATGCGGTGATTGGTAACGATGGGAGGACCGCCGGCGGTCACCGTGCCGACACCGGCGTTGTCTGAACACGGGGATACCGACGGCTTGACGTCCTTCCCCGGGTTGATGCCGTAATCGTCGGTACCATCGCTGGCCTTACCGATCACGCCCGCGTAGATCAGCGGAAACAACTGGTAAGCCCCCCCGTCAAAGTTGCCCGGATCGAGCGGATCGTGGTGCTCCTTGGGATCGGCAATCTGAATATCGGAGTTGGGAGAAAAACCGGGTGCCCAGCGGAGATAGCTGATCGGCCGCCCCCAGCCGTCAATAAAGGTCTTCCAGCCATCGCCATCGACGTCAGCGATTTCACTGCCGCTGAACATCGTCTTGGCCTCGGGAATCGAGGTCATGACCCACATATAAAGGCATTTGGCATGGGCATGGTCCGGACCCACCGCCTTCATGCCATACTTCGCGAAGTTGGTGTACTTGTCCTGGTAAATTCGTAGCATAGCCGGCTTCTGGATGGCCGTTTTAGGAGGTTCCGTTATGTCGTTCCATCGTTCCGGCATTTCCATCCGCATGAGGTCGCGGATGACATTCACGCGAAGTTGCGATGCTGCCGCGGGCGTCATGCCCGACATATTCAACGGCACGCTTCGGATCGCATAGGACTCGTACTTTCGCATCACCAGCTCGTTGAGTTTATAAACCGTGGCTTTGGTGGCGGCTAGGCGGGCGGCGTCGCGAGTCTTGGCCAGCGCACCCAACAAGGCCCCGGCAAGCAGCGAGATGATGATGATCACCACCATCAGCTCGATGAGCGTGAAAGCCTTTCTGCGGGGGAGAGGATTGAAAATTGAAATTTGCATTATTCCGTGCCTCCGTACCTTGGCCAAGCTTTACGGTATATCGTCGCCGACCGTAGCGCCGTTGGTAAAGTTGGTCATGTCATCCAGTCCGTAGGATTGGTCGTACTTATCGCCTTTCGGATAATCTCCCTGTTTCGTGCCATATTTCCCGTCCAATCCGGGACAGAGGATTTGACAACTCTTGGAATTCACGTAGCCCCCGTTCGGATCCGAGGAATCCTTATAGGGCACGCCACCCAGCACGGCGGTGTCGGTGTATTTTCCTGCCACCGCCTTGAAATACAGGTACGGCGCGTTGTCCGTGTCGTTCAGGGGCTTGTCGTTCGCAGGGTAGTATTTGAGGCCACTCAGCCGATCTTTGGCAAACTCATAGTACGGACCGAGACCATTTCCGAAACCGCTGATCCCGTCGGGGCCGCCTAGCCAGTAGACCAGGGCTGTGTCCGGGCCGGTGGGCCCGCCAGCCGGCCCGTTCCCGCGGGGAAAGGCCCGCTTGAGGAATCGCGTCACATCTGCCGCATCCTTGCCGTCGGGCGGATATTCCCCGCCGCCAATTTCGGTACGGACACGCTCCATGCCAATCATCAGGTTGGCTATCTCCAGCTTCATGCGAGCGCGCTTGCCCGCCCTTCGCGCAGAACCGATCGCCGGCAAGAGAAGTCCAGCCAGCAAGCCGATGATGGCAATCACCACCAAGATCTCGACGAGCGTGAAACCGCGCCGCCGGGAAGGATTGTAAATTGAAAATTGAAAATTGAGAATTGAAAATCGGGGACGGGGACGAAGGCTCTTCGTTGCCTCGCCGGCTGTTGTTGTGGTCATTTTGCAATTTGCAATTTGCAATTTGCAATTTTCAATCTCGCTTGTCATGGCTTGCTCCTCTATTATACCTACGGTCATTTCGATTGGATTGTTCAGTCAGTACTCAGTTGTCTGTTGTCACTCCCACATGAGGATTCGCTTGGAAAATGGTGGGGCTCGTTTCACTCTCCCCACCCTACACTCCTAACTTCTAACTCCTAACTCCTAACTTCTAACTTCTAACTCCTAACTTCTAACTCCTAACTTCTAACTCCTAACTTCTAACTCCTAACTTCTAACTCCTAACTTCTAACTCCTAACTTCTAACTCCTAACTTCTAA
>JANXQG010000272.1 GCA_025356915.1 Planctomycetota bacterium
ATTATCGTTGTCGCCGCCCGCTTGCCCTCGTCATCCGTCGCTTCCGTGATTATCCAGATGCGAACATTCTTCAAAGTCCGGTAGGCCGACAAGAGCCGTTCGCCAGAAACCAGGGCTACATCATTGAGCAGCTTATCCTCGCGGTTGACCTCGCCCCAATTGCCCTGAACATGCTGGTCCAAGAAGAATGACGGTGATTGGCAGCTTGCTTCAAGTGCAGCGAGGGCACCGGGAGTAGCCAGCGTTTTACCAAGGTCGAAGTTCTTCATGTCGTCTACCGTACCGGGATTTATCTTGAGGAAGAATCTTCTTCTTTCGGTGGCGGCCAAAGCACACGAAATTTGCACTTCGGCCTTGGTTTTCGCCCATACACCAAGTCGTACCAAAGTTCTCGCAACTCCTCCGGGCTAGGTCGCGGCGGTTGGCATTCACGCCAGCCCTTGATGAACCCGCGAATGAAGATCACCACGATTGGGAAAAGAACGATTCCAACGACAATGAGGAACGCTGTTGCCAAATCACGGCTCCAAAATGGTTCGTATATCAACAGACGTTTCCTCCAGCCGCTCCCAGTCGTAGTACAAGAGTTTGGGATCACAACCGGCTAAGACTTGTTGCAACCGTTCGGCAATGTCCTGGGGTGAAGGCCGGTGGTCGATCCTGGCAGTTGGGACGGGAAAGTAATTCCAGATTTCCGTCACGACCGGAAAGCCGACAGCGTGTAATTCCTGCTGCAAGCGTTCCGTTGGCAACATGCGGTTTTCATTGACCACGCCCGGCAGTGGAGTTTCGATAAGAAACACCGCGAAGGTCAGAATCGTCCCGCTCCGATCTTCTTCGGTGCAACAGCGGAGGCAACCGACCTGAATCTCGTAGCCGTCGTCATATTTTTTAATGACGGGCTGCGGGGATGGTGAAGCCGGGGGCCAGAATGCCAGGGCCGAAAGCGATTGAAGGAAGTTGCGGCGTTTCATGTGTTTCTACCGTACCGGGAATTAAAGTCGTAATAAAGCAGACTCCACTCATGGCAGCCCCGAAGGACTTGCTGGAGCTTTTCCGCCACTTGACTTGGGGTGAGGAAGTAGGCCATGCGGGCAACGAGTGACGGATACATCGCATCGCCTTTTGGCCGCGACGGAACCCCGACTTCTTCCAGCTTCCTCTTCAGGGTTTCAGAGGGAGCCATCCACCGTTCCTGAATCATTCTCGGCACCGGATAGTCCGTGACCAAGACATGGAAATCGAGAACCGAACCCATACTGGAACCAGGGCAAAGGCAACACCGCAGGCAACCAACCACGACCAAATAGCAGCCATCTTGATAGTCATAGATACGCGGTCTTACGGGAGGGGTTGCGGCGGGCCAGGGATGCCGCCAGAGAATCAAGCTACCGGCAAGGGATTGAAGGAAGTTGCGTCGATCCATTTCAGACCTTTCTAATGCCTTAACTTGGACACCCTACAGCCCGGCCTTGTTCATCGCCTCCTGATATTTCCCTTCCAATTCACCGTCCAGGGCGACGTGCTGGTAGACGGCCAAGGTTTCGCGTCGAGCATGGCCGGTGATAAGCTGCAATTCGGCATCGGCCAAGCCGGAATGACGGGTGAGCCAAGTGATACACTGGTGCCGGAAGGAATGGGGAGTGGCCTTGACCCCGGCTTGCTCCGCATATTTCTTCACAGAAAGTGCCACGGGCAAGAAGTATCCGCGCGTACAACTGCTGACGATTGAAGGATTGCTCTCGAGGATGCATCGAGCCGAGCATCCCGATCATCAGCCAAATGTGAACTTCAAAAAAGCCAAGACCGAAAAGACCGAAAAGCAGAAGAAACTAACCTTGTGAAAATCGAAGATTTGCAGTTCTCCTGACCATGTTGCGACTCCCATGTCCGCCCGGTACAATTGGGGTTGCTGTTTCGCAGGAGAATCCACCCCGCACCCACCAACAGAGGGATTTATCATGAACCGCACCTGTCTCAAAATGTCCGTTGCTCTGTTGACCCTGTTGGTCTTATCGAAAGCCGCGATCGCGGCTGATGCCAACTCGCCGATCCGCGTCGAGGATTACCAAAACACCATCCGCGTAGCATGTGTCGGCGACAGCATCACGGCGGGCGTCGGGGCTGCTGGAGGCCAGGCCTACCCGGTACAACTGGGGAGGATGCTGGGTAGCAAGTGGGAAGTCCGCAACTTTGGCGTCAGCGGTTGTACGCTGCTCAACCGCGGCGATAGCCCCTATCAGAAACAAGGGGCCTTCAAGGCGTTGACGGGCAAAGAAGCCCCCGCCGTAGTACCACCCGTGAAAAAAAGGGGATGAGACAAGCGGTCTGTCGATTGAATCGGCCCCGACCACAATAGGTTGTAGGGTGCGTGGAGCGAACTGCCGGCAATTACAGCAGTTGGCAAGGTTATGATCGAGGCCATTGAATCAAACCGAAAGCCAGTGGCATTTACCCGCCTTTTCTCCGCCGCCAGAGGCCGAATCCCACCGTAAGTCCTGCAATCAACAGGGCCAGCGATCCCGGCTCCGGCACTAAGATTACTGAGATTGCTTCCGGGATCCTTCCGACCATCGGGGAGCCGCCGGCAGAGGGTGGAGCAAAGATCAACACGCCGCCGGCGCCGATGGTCAAGTTCGTCCCTTCGGGCAGGGCAGTGTTCGAGGTCACGAACAGCGTGCCGGCCGCAACGGTCGTGCCGCCGGTGTAGTAATTGGTGCCGGAGAGAACCCAAGACCCAATACCCTCTTTCAGCAGTGACGTCACCCCACCTGCGCCAGCGTCGTCTAAAATCAGGGAGAATGTGTTGTTGGCGGTATTGCTGCCCGTGAGTACGAGTGTCCGGGCACCGGTGCCGCTGTAGGCGACTTCGTGACCGTGGTCGCTACCGATGAGGCTCAGCGGTCCAGTTCCCGAGGCGTCAATTCCGCTTGTACCCGTGCCGAGCATGAAGAGCCGATCCGTGCTGGTCGTGGTGCCGGTATACTCCAGGGTGCCGCTGCTGAGCAGCAGATTGGCCGGATTTGCGTCGGAAGCACCGATGCCGCTGGCTGAGCCGCCGTTGGCCAGCACACCAACGCTGAGCACGCCACCACTGATCGTCGTGCCGCCGGAGTAGGTATTGCTGCCGGAGAGCACTTGCGTGCCATCGCCGGTCTTGACGAGGCTGATCATGCCGTTGCTGCCGCCACTGAGGATCTCGCCACTGAAGGTGGTCGAGCCGCCAGCGGGGCTGAGGATCAGAACTGAGGTGGTGCCTGTATTGCTGTTAATGCTGCTGCCGCCACCCAGGCTAGAGTCGCTCAGCGAGGCCACCTGCTGGCTGCCGCCACTGAGGTCCAGCGTCGCGTTGGCGTCGATGGAAAGGGCCGTGGTGGTGGGCAAGAAGTTGATGGCAGGGACAGGGGTGGTATTGACGATCTCAATGCCGTGCAAGCCACTGTTGTTCTGCGTGCCGCCAATGTAATATTGATTGACGGTGAAACTGGTCCCCGTGACACCACTCCAAACGGCATAATTCGCCGAGGGATAGGTCGTGCTCTCGTCACTTGTTTGAACGTAGTCGGTCACCGTTCCTCGTGTCTTGTAGTAGTACTTGACCCCCGAGTCGAGTTGCACGCTGCCGGTACGGCCGCTACCGTCAGAGCCAAAATAGGCGTAGACATCATAGCTGGAGTAGGGAATGTTGGAAATCTTAACATTTTCCGTCCCATTAATGGATGTGTTGTCGAGGTATCCATCCAAGAGTGGATTCGAGGAGCCTGTTTTATAAGTATCTGGTGCCGTGAAACTGGTGAGGACGGCCCC
>JANXQG010000276.1 GCA_025356915.1 Planctomycetota bacterium
GTCTGCCCAAGGATGAAGTTTGTGTCCTCGGGCTTTTCGATTTTCACGGTCGAGAGTTGCATGGGAATCGTCCTTTCCAGTTCAGGTGTGGCGAAATCCTACCTGTCTTGCTGCAATGGCTGGATCAATTTCTCCCAGAAATACTCGGCGGCACCCTCCTGTGCCAGTAATCGACTATGATCGCTGCCGAAGGACGCTGCGCCTGTCGGTTTCAAGAATAATGAATGCCCATCATCCTCAACTGATAACCAGTCGTTGCAACTGTTGTCGCCTTGCGAGGGATCGGACGAGTACATTATGCTGTTGGATCTCGAAACAAAACCGCCCAGCCATATCTTGCACGCACTCTTGATCCGCCCATTCTTATAGACCGACGCCGTGAAGTGGTTGGCGTCGGTTCGACGGAAACTCGCCTCAACTCCAGGGTTTCGAGTCTCAAGTTCAGCCAACGAGTTCTCGAAAAACTTGGCGATGTACTCAAAAGAATCTTGGAGGAAACGATCCCGATCTCGATCCGTAAAATCCTTTCGGATACGGAGATTGCTGGAACGGATATCTGGCGACCGGGATGGTGATCCGCTCACAATCGGCGCACCGACTGCTGCCGTCGATTGGTTCCCGCCGATCTCCTGAATGACCTTTTTGATCGCCTGGACGACATCCAGAAACGCTTCATCTTGGCTAGGAAACTTCGTGACGGCTTTGCCGTCTTTCGGAACCGCTTGAAGTTTGCCGAACGGCGCATCATGCCAATCGCATGGACGAAGTATGACGGGGATGACGCGGGCTTCGCCGCTCTTATGTCTTTCAAGAGCGCGGGTCATCTCTTTTTCGTAGCAGTAGTCGGACGCAAGGAAGTCCGGGCTGACCAGAAGGAGGATGATATCCGCTTCCTCAAGATGCTGACTGATCTCCTGGTCGAATTCCCTTCCGGCACCGATCCTCCGGTCGTGCCAAGTCGTGATGATGCCTTGCCGCCTGAGCGTGGAGAGGTGCTTCTCCAGTTCGTCACGGAGGGTTTCGTCGCGGTGGGAGTAGGAGAAAAAGAGGGAAGGCATTGGTGGTGGCTCTGGTAAACCGATAGCGTCACATAAACTACTACTAGGACGTTTCGCCAAGCAGACTCTCAACTTCCATCTCGGTCACGTCGCTCGCTAAGACTCCTCCCATCGTCACAAGCCAGCGAATAAAGACGCGCAGCCTTTCTCGCATGTTCGCTGGAATCGGGCTTGTCCTTGCTGGGGGAATACACGCTCGGCGTGACGGTGGCATGGCGACCATCGTTTAGCACTATTGGAGTGGCGTGAGTCCAGCGAAAGCCAAGGCGGATCAGTTCTTCCTCGTCCATGATGCCTCCAGAGCAAGGATTAGTGGTTTATCAGGTTCTAGGGGAGTCGTTCGTCTGCCTTCCTCCTCAAACCCCCATTCTAGCAGTAGCCGTCCAACCTCTGGCGCAAGCCAAAGAGTCGAGTCGAACGGTACAGGCATGGATTGTAATTGCCCCCCGCGAGAAAGCAAGACGCCGCCCCGGCAAGAATTTCCCAATTCTTGGGTGAAGCCGCTCCGAAAATAACCCTCAGATGGGATTGGGGTCATTTTTCACACCCTCGATGGGTCTATCCGTCCGGCACGGGAATCACGCGGTCCAGCAACGACGGGCGGCCGTCATCGGGAAGTCCGCAGCCGATCAGCCCAAGTTTCTCAACCCATCGGGCGAAACAACTGCGGCCAGTCTCGGACCAACGCTGGATTTCCTCGATCACGCTCGATAGCGTGAAGTTGGCAAGGTGTTGATGGAGCGACCCCAGCACGCTCAGGCGTCGACTTCAATATCGCCCTGGAGCTTGGCCTGGCAGGCCAGGATGTAGCCCTGGGCCCTGTCTTGATCGGTCAGCGCATCCTCGATGGCCATTGTCACTTGGCCCGAGACCAGCTTGACGCGACAGCATGCGCATGTGCCGGAACGGCAGGCGTTGTCGATGGAGACACCGGCCGTATCGGCCGCGTCGAGTATCGTCGCACCGAAGGGAACGGGCGCGGTCACGCCGGACGCCAGGAAGGTAGCCCTGCCCGCGATCTCTGTTGATTTGACAACGCCTGCCGTTCCGGCACATGCGCATGCTGTCGCGTCAAGCTGGTCTCGGGCCAAGTGACAATGGCCATCGAGGATGCGCTGACCGATC
>JANXQG010000039.1 GCA_025356915.1 Planctomycetota bacterium
CTCGGCAAGCGCGTCGAAGTCACGGCCTCGCGGAGCAACGGTGAATTGTTTCACGCCGAGATGGCCATGACGATCGGCCAGATCGGCGGCGCGCCGGTGCTGACCTTTTTCGTTCGCGACATCAGTGCCCGCAAGAAGGCCGAAGCAGAGCAGGCCCGCTATGCGGCCGAACTGGAGCGATCCAACCGCGATCTGGAGCAGTTCGCTTATGTGGCCTCGCACGACTTACAGGAGCCGCTCCGCAAGATCCGTGCTTTCGGCGACCGGCTGGAAGTGAAGTGCAAGGAACTTCTGGACGAAACCGCGCAGGAGTGTGTCAGCCGGATGCAGAACGCCGCCGCTCGAATGCAAGAATTGATCGAAGGCCTGCTGACGCTTTCCCGCGTCACCTCACATGCTCGCGATTTCGCGCAGGTCGATCTGAGTGAGATTGTTCAGCAGGTGGTTAGTGACCTGGAATCGCAGATCGAGCGCGTGCATGGGCAAGTGCAGGTGGGCAAACTACCGACGATCCAGGCCGAACCACTGCAAATCCGCATGTTGCTCCAGAACCTGATTGCCAACGCACTGAAGTTCCACTCCCCTGACGAGCCTCCGGTCGTGAAGATTGATGCCCGTTATGTGCTGCCGCGCGACCAGCGCCAGTCGCGAAAATCGCTTGCCGAGGAGAAGTGTCGCATCACGGTCGAGGACAATGGCATCGGTTTCGATCAGCAATATGCTGAGCGGATCTTCGGCATTTTCCAGCGGTTGCATCCCCGCGACGTCTATGAAGGGACAGGGATCGGGTTGGCTATTTGCCGTCGGATTGTCGAGTATCACAGCGGCCAGATTTCGGCCCACGGCACGCCCGGAAAGGGTTCAATTTTTGAAGTGCTGCTGCCGGTGGCTCAGGCGAAAAAGAAACACAACGAGACAGAATGATGGCGAACAAGCGAGGGCCATGCACGATCCTCATGGCCGACGACGATGCCGATGACTGCCTCCTGGTTCGAGAGGCGTTGCGCGAGGCGAAGCAACCGCACGATCTGCGGATCGTCCGTGACGGCCAGCAGTTACTGGACTACCTGCGACGGCGGGGCGAGTATCAGCAGTCACCCGATGTTCCGCGGCCCGACTTGATTTTACTGGACCTGAAGATGCCGCGAAAAGACGGCCGGGAGGCCCTCAGCGAAGTCAAAGCAGATCCCCGCTTGCGGAGCATTCCCATCGTGGTGCTCACAACCTCCACGGCCCACGACGACATCAGTTTTTGTTACCGCATGGGCGTGAACTCCTACATCACCAAGCCAGCCACGTTCTGCGGCCTCGTCGATCTGCTAGCCTCGGTGAGCAAGTATTGGTTTGAACTGGTCGAATTACCCGTTGTGGAATTGGATCGACACGGGGGGCAGATCGAATGAAACCAAACGGTCAGAAAGCCGAACGCCAGAGTGTCCATATCCTTTTGGTTGAGGATGATCCGGATGACGTGTGGGTCATGCGCAACCTGCTGGGCGACCGCTGGGACGGACCGTTCAAATTGAGCCATGTGGAACTGCTATCCGCCGGCTTGGAGCGGATCAGCGAGTTTCCCTTCGATATTATTCTTTTGGATTTGTCGCTGCCCGACAGCCAGGGCCTGGAGACCTTCTTCACCATGCACGCGCACGCCAACGATGTGCCGATCGTGGTGCTTTCGGGCTATAACGACGAGTCGTCGGCGGTAAAGGCCGTGCAGGCCGGGGCCCAGGACTATTTGGTCAAGGGGCAGGTCGATGACAATCTGCTGGTCCGTTCGATTCGCTACGCCATCGAGCGCACGCGGCGGTACAAGGCCGAAGCAGCTTTGCGCGACGCATCGGAAGAATTCCGCGCGGCCAGAGAGATCCAGCAGCGGCTCTTTCCCTCCGAAGCACCCAAGCTGCCCGGCTTCGACATCGCCGGTGCTCTCTATCCGGCTAAGGCTACCGCGGGCGACTACTTCGATTATATTCCCATGCTGGACAACTGCCTCGGCGTGGTCGTTGGTGACGTCAGCAGCCATGGCATGGGGCCAGCCCTGCTGATGTCGGAAACGCGGGCTTGCCTACGAACTTTGGCCCTGGGCCTAACCGACGTGGGTGATATCCTCACGCAGGCAAACCGGATGCTCTCGGCCGACACGCACGACTTTCACTTTGTGACCGTCGCCCTGGCACGGCTCGACCCGGCCCAGTGCCAAGTGGTTTATGGTGGCGCCGGCCAGCGGAGCTACCTGTTGCACAGTGACCGGAGCGTGACGGTGTTGGACAGCACGGGCCTGCCGCTAGGAGTCGATGCGGAGGCACGCGTGCCCGCAGCCCCACCGCTGTTGCTACAGCCGGGCGACGTGCTGCTGCTGTTGACCGACGGGGTTATGGAGGCCGAATCGGCCAATCGCCAGCGTTTTGGAGTCGGCCGGACTCTGGAAGTGATTCAGGCCTGCCGTGACCAGCCCGCCGAGCAAATTATCGCCGAGCTGCGACGCGAACTCGATCTGTTTTGTGTAAACCAGCCGATACAAGATGATGTGACCATCGTCATCGTCAAGTTTTTGGGATATTCCGGTTCTGGGTGCGGAATACGAAAAATCACAGACATTGGCAAGGAGTGCCCACTATGAAACGAAAGCTGTATTCTCTAATCGCCGCGATCTTCGTATTCTCGGCGGCCGTTTGGGGGTGGAATCCATCCACTCAAGCCGCTTTGTGCAGCAAATGCCGAGATATGATGTTCATCGATTCGGAAAGCAAGTGCAGCGACTGTGGCGGTCCGACCGCCAGCGGTGCCTTGCAGATTTGCCCGAAGTGTAGTGCGAAGCGACATCAGTGCGAACATTGCCTGACTGCGATCACGGAGAAGGACGAGGCCGCTGCCGAGAGCAAACCGGCCGATCCGGTGCCGGAAAATCCACGGAGTACTCAGGAAAAGTCGCCCCTAGCCTGGACTGCGCCGACCAGCCCCGGCA
>JANXQG010000388.1 GCA_025356915.1 Planctomycetota bacterium
GACGCCGTTGATGCCGAGCAATTCCTCGCGAAGTTGCGAGAGCGAAGTGGCGAACATTGCCTCGATCGATCCGTCGTAACGCTCCACGAGAAACGCAAGCAGGCTTCGCAGTCGCTTGGATTTGACGCGGAAGTAGCCGGCGGGCCGGATCAGTTCCTGCAACTCCTCGTCCGCCAAAGCATACAGGGCATGGGGATCGAGTAGCTCGGCCTCGCGGAGATTGTCGATCGCCCGTTCGACGTTTTGCCAACTTGTGTTCTGCACCAGCACGGCCCCGACCATCATCTCAAAGGCCGTTTCACCGGGCCACCAATTTTGTGGGCCGAAGGCATCGAACAACCGCTGGTAGACTTCTTTCAGAACGACACGCATGGTAGACTCTCGGGAGGTGCAGCGTCTATTATACCCTTTTGGCGGCGGAGAAGGAATGATCGAGGTTCAAGGTTCAAGGTTCAATAAAGCTGGTGTTTTTCATTGAACCTTGAACCTTTGGTCATTGATCATTTTCCACGAGCATGGATGAGCAAGCCAGGCCGGCACAAGTCCCGGCCGTAGGAAACGATTATTGGTCGCAGTCGCGTCGGCCATTGGCCAGCCTGTTTTTTGCTGCGCCGCTGTTGGTGATTTATGAGTTGGGTCTGATCTGCCTTGGCCCCAACGCGCCGCGCAACGGGGCCGACGACTGGCTGCGGCAAACGCTCAATCTGCTCGGCTTCAACGCCTATTTTCTCCTCCCTATCCTCACGGTCGGCATCCTAGTGGGCTGGCACCATGTTTTGCGACAGCCCTGGCGCGTATCCCGCAAGGTATTCTACGGCATGACGGGCGAGTGCTTCATCTTGGCTGTGAGCCTCTGGCTTTTTTGGGATGTGCTGTACCGATTTCTCTTGCCGGCGGTTGTCCATACGGTCGGCCTGAGTATCGGCAACTTTCTGGGAACGATCATATCTTACCTGGGGGCAGGCATCTATGAAGAATTGCTTTTTCGCCTGATCCTGCTGAACCTGGGGATTGGCGTCTTAGCATGGATGCGGGCAGGCTCCAGGGCTAGCGTGATCGGCGGGATCGTGTTGACGAGCTTGTTGTTTTCGGCGGCCCATTATGTGGGGCCGTGCGGGGACGAGTTTGGCTGGCGGACGTTCTTTTTTCGTTTTCTGGCCGGCGTATTGTTCGCGATACTGTTCCGATATCGGGGATTTGGAATCGCTGTCGGCACGCACGCGTTCTACAATGTGCTCGTTGGTTTGTCGACGCGGGCGTAGGCCTATCTTTGCATCGCCTAGCTGTCAAGAGCAAATGGAAAAAGTTCTTTGGGTCTCGAAAACCTCTCTTGGTGGACCGCTCGGAAACCAATATAATGTAACCTTGTTGTGCAAGAGAGTTCATTCCGCCTAGAATTTCCTGACCTGAATACCGCAAGTCCTTGCTATCGAATGTTGTTTCGATTGCATCACGGGTGCTTGCGGCTTCTCGCCGGGTACGGAGGGCACCGTGATAACAAAGGAACTGTGGAAGTGCTAACTGTTCGACCAAAAGTCGCGGTATTGGTCTTTCAGCTCTTCGGACGGCCGTTGCATCCGGAATTGTTCGAGGTTTACCACTCCCGCAGCGTCTCGCGGGGGAATTACGAAGCCAAGATTGATATCACCAGTGCCGGCCACGTGGTGACGTGGCGCTACGGGGGGATGACGCTCACCGAGGTGGCCGCCTCGGCCCATCATCCCTTGCCGGAGAAGCGGCGGCTGATGTCCTACGCGCTCAAGGGCCAGCGGAGCGATCACGTCGAGTGTCGTGGCGGCGTCCGCTACGAGATGAGTTTCCAGCTCGAACAGGTCGATCCCGAGGTCTTTTGGACCTTCCAGCAGGAACTAGCCGAAGATAGCCTGCGGAAGGGCATGTTTCATAAGTTTGACTCCAGCGGCCGCATGGCCTTGGGAGCGATGAGCTACATCAACGTCGAGCTTCGCACCCGCAAGCTGCTCATCCAGGCCTTCCATACCTTTCCGGATGACTACGCGATCGTCAAGAGCCAGTCAATGATCGTGCTGCCGCAGAAGGAAAATCCGAAATCCGAATGACGAAATCCGAAACAAATTCAAAATACAAAGCACGAATGATCGAAGTTTTGGATTTTCACATTTAGGCTTTGCATTTGATTCGTCATTCGTCATTCGTCATTCGTCATTCGTCATTCGTCATTCGTCATTCGTCATTCGTCATTCGTCGTTTCCTTCAAAAACTCCTCTACTGCCCGGCCCACTTCCCCGGGGGCTTCCAGCGGCGTAACGTGTCCGGCGTTGTCGATCTCGACGATCTGCGAACCTTTAATCGCCCGGGACATGGCATTCATTTCGGCGACGGTGGAAATCGCGTCTTGCCGTCCCACGATCAGCAGTGTGGGGCAGTTGATCTGCGGTAGCAGTGGGGTGAAGTTCGGCCGCTCGGCCAGACCGCGCAACGTGGCGGCATAGCCGACCGGATCGCCGGCAAGAATGATCTGTCGCAGACGATCGACCACTTCCGGTTTGCTGTCCAGCGTAGCGGGGGCCAGGAGGCGGGGTAGCATCGTGTCGGCCAGAAACTGGGTGCCTTCGCGCTGGATGCGCTGGGCCATTTCCAGTCGCCCTGCGGCGGCTTGGGGTGTGTCGGCCACCGCCTTCGTGTCGCAAAGAATCAGCCCGGCCAGTCGCGACCGATACGCCTCAAAGAAACGAAAGGCCACATACCCTCCCATCGACAACCCGCCAAGCACGATCGGCTCGGTGATCTTTAATACGTCGAGCATGGCGGCCAGATCGTCGGCCCATTGCTCGACGGTTACTTTTTCCGGCGTGACTGAACTATGGCCAAATCCACGGAGATCGGGGGTAATTATACGGTAATGCGGGGCAAGCGACTGGACCTGATGGGCCCAAATCGTATGATCCATCGGAAAACCGTGGATCAATACCACTGGGCAACCGGTGCCGTGGTCGGCTAGTGCCAGTTCAACGCCGGGAAGAGTGAGAGTGGGCATGGGAGGAAAGGGTGTGAAGAGTGTGAAGGCGGAACTGTATGCTTTCAATTGTGGTGGGTAAGCTCGAACATCTGGAACCGCGGTGTCAGCAGCAAATCGAGATCTTATCCCTTTTCTTCTTCCGGTTTTTCGGCCGAGCGTCCTTGCACGAACCAGCGTTCCAGGAGATTCATGAGTTGGTCCCGGATGCGCTCGTCGCCCGTTCGGCTTTCACACAGCTCCCTGAACCTTGCTCGGGCATTTTCCACACGCCGGTCTACGCGATCAAGTACTTTCAAGCAGGGAGCTATATCGGTGGGGAGTTTCACCTGCCCTGTCGCGCCGAGATTGGCCAATCGCACCACAAGCTCCGCCTGCCCGCGCGATTGGCAGTCGATCTGCCCTTTGCGGGACTTGCCGAAGTAGACCGTGTTGGGGAGAAACATCACGTCGCCGGAAAGGGCCGCCGGCCGCTCTTCCAAGAGGATCACGAGAGAATCCGATTCCGGTTGCTGGCCGAGCCATTGGGCCAAGGGCGTGGCGTCATCGAGTTCCGCCGCGTCCCAGATATCGGCTGCCAGATCTTCCACGCGAAATCGCTTGGCACCCGCCTTGGAGCGTTGCTCCATCTTCTCGATTTCAACGACGCGAATGTCGCGAAAGTGCTGTGCCGTTGCATCGTGGAGCCTGCCGATCAACTCCGCGCGCTCGTCGCGGGACGATGCACCCAAAAGCTCGAAAACGGCATCGTCCAAGTCCCGCCGATCGGGCTGCTGCAATTCTTGCGACAGCATCAGCGGGCCAGTCGCCAGCCTGCGGGCGCGGTCGGGCGAGTGGCAGTCCATCAACTGTTCTTCGACCAATCGGCCCACGGTGCGTTTGCCCAATCGTTTCAAGGCGTCGGCGAGCCGCTTGGCGAGTTCCGTCGGCACGTTTCGCGGATCGGGCACGTCGAGGAGGTTCACGTCCACCACCTCGGTTTTCAGGTTGCCCTCGGTTCCCGCATAGCGGCCGTAAAACGTTTTGAAAAGGCCGACGATCGTGGAATTCAAGATCGCTACCAGGGCCGATTGCTCCCTCTTAATCAGGCTATCCGAGGAAACGTCGAACAGGTTGTGATTGCAAATCAGACGCTCTGGGTTTGCCGCGATGATATGCCGATACTGCTGTGCCATGGGCCAGAAGGCAATTCCAGGGCGCACCAACCCAGTCAGATCGTACCACGGATCGCGGGCAGCGCACGTTGATCGTTCGGGGATGGGAACGGGCTTTGACTTGCTTGAGGCGAATGCCGCCGTCATGCCATAGCGCAGATACCGCCATGCCCAAGGCGACTTCTCCTTAAGCTCTCTCATGGGCTTGGCAACCAACAGAACCACCCGATCGATATCGGCCGCGCGAACGATCGGCCGATCTAGCTTCATCAGGCTATGCACTTCAGGGGCAAGGCAGTCGGCTTCGATGGGGTGTACGCTCCCGTCGCCGGCCTTGATAATGCGCAGCTTGCCGGATTCGACGTCGCTCCGCGGCGCGCCGCCGGCACTTCGGCGGAAGTCGCGATCGCTCGCGTGTCTGGCCAATAGCTCGGAAGTAATGTCCTTGGGCATGAAGAAAGCATCGCAACCTGTCTTAACGCCAAAGCGAACATCCGCAATTTCACCCAGGGCCACGAACCGCTTGCCAAAGCGGCGCATGATGTCGAAGTAGACGTCTGGCGCACGAACGTAGCGGCCCCATTTGCCCGCGCGATAGTTCTTGGCTCCGTGGCCGTTGATATGGTTCATTGCCACTTCGAGAGATTCGGTCCCCTCATCCTCCGCCGTTTCCCCGTCGTCTGCATCGTCCGCCGATTCTACAATAGCAGCCTCCCCAAGAACCGTACCGGCGCGAACGCCGTCGTCCCATAGTTCTCGCTGCGTTTTGATGATGATCCGCCAGTTGTGATCTTCAAAATCGGCGTCCGTGTCGAGGATTCGGTCTCGCAGGACCTCGATGGCCGACTGCCGCGATGCCTCATTCTCGAGGGTCGGCGCGACCCCGATGATTTCCGCCAGCTTCCGAGAAAAACGAACGAAACGGACACGGTTCGCCATGCGAGCCGATTCATCATCGCAGCGTTGCAGGATCGCCACGCAAGTTTTGACGCGGGCGTCCTCGAACCACGGCTCGGCTGCGCTCTCCATGACCGCCAGGATGCGGAAATGCCGCAACATCCACCCTTGCAGGGCAAATCCATACTCCACGTCCATCCAGGACGAGCTGGTAAGGAAACCGAAGTAGCCGTCTTCTTTCAAGAAGCGGGCCGCGGCCGGCCAAAAATAGCAATGCAAGTCGCTGCGGCCGGTCAGCCGCAGACTCGGCCAGGCACTGTTGCATATCTTTTCGTAGCGGACCTTTTCCTTCTTTTCCACCTTCTCTTGCCGAACGTAGGGCGGATTGCCGACTACCGCGTCGAGTGCCGGTAACGCGATGGGAAGTGGTTTCCCATCCGTGCCGGGAATGGAGCAGAAGGGTTGTTCGGGAGAGAAATCGAAAAAGTTCCGGCGAGTAATACGCGGATAGTTCGCCTCATCGTTGATCTCGCGCGCGGCCAGGTTCAACGTCGCCAAGTGGGCCGGATAGAGCGAAATATCGCAGCCGAATAGCTCGCCAATCAAGTCCAAATGAGGGCGTCCTGCGTCCAAGTGCCGCTTGCGGTAGTATGCCCGGACAAGAAAACTGCCCGATCCGCAGGCCGGATCCATGACCGTGTCGCTTGGGCCACGAATGCAAAAGGCGTTGATAAGGTCGACGGGATCGTCGCCGGTGAAATGCTGGCCGAAGCGATGACGCTCGTCCGGACCAATGAGTTTCTGGAAGATTCTTCCCACCACATCGGACGACACTGCTCGGAAGTCAACCGACTCGATGCTGCGCAGCAAGCCCCGCCAAGCGTCGAGACCATATTC
>JANXQG010000406.1 GCA_025356915.1 Planctomycetota bacterium
CGACACATCGCTCGTGGTATTGATCCGATCCTTGCGGAGATCCCACACGACCATTCCCAAGGCCGGCACGAACATGGCAAACAACGATCCCAAGACAATGAACGCAAAACGGAGATCGCGAGTTTCGTTTTCCGGAATGGCGGCTGGCGCATTCCGGTCACCCAAGACTGAGACACGGGGCGCGGACTTAAGCTCAACGCGGAGGCGTTCCCGCTCTTCCGCCACGCCGTGAAGGATGCGTTCGATGTTATCGACCTCGGCCCGCGCCATCTGCGCGGCAACGGAACTGCGGCCCACGGAATCGGCCTCGTTGCCTTTGCGCTCAACTTCTTTTTCAAAGGCAGCCACCTGACCGGCGGAGATCTCAACCCGACTCTCCAAGCGGTGAACCTCCCGCTCCAATTCGATCCGTTTGGCGCCACGAACCTGCTCGGCAGACTTCTGTTCCAAGGTCAGGAGTTGTGCTTTTGCCGATTCCAATTCCGCCTTGCTCCGGGCAAAGCCGACGGGTTGCTTCGTTCCTGGTGCTGCTGCATCCATGTGGAGCCTATTCAATCCCTCCAGGAACGCAAGGCGACTTTGCAGATCGCGGTAGATAGGATTGCTATTGAGAAGCACGACCACCTCGGTCTCGGGGATCTCGGCGGTGGCCAGTTCCGCCAAGGTTCTCTTCGTCTCCTGGAGTCTACCCAACAAAACCCGGTGTTCCGAACGCATACCCTGAAATTGACGTTGAAATTCGGCGTACATACTCACGGCCAATGTGCTTCGAGCCACCATGGTCTGGTCGTCGCCGGCGCCGATATTCTCGAGTTCCCGTTTCAACTGTTCGCGCTTGGTGCGGACCTCGTTCTCTTTCTCCGCAGAGATCTGCTGGAGATCGCTGAGGCGATCGCGTCGCTGTTGCCGGTCGAAATTGACGACTTCATTCATATAGGCATCCACGACCGCGTTGACGATCACCGCCGCATCTTCCCGATCAGGCTCCATGGCACTGACCTGCATGATGCCGGCATTCTTTGCGGGAAAGTCGACGCGAATCTCGTCGGTTAGCCAGGCGATCGTGTTGTGGTTGGCGTCCTCGCGAAGGATGCAGGCCCGATTCTTCAATTTCGGATCGCGGAGGGCGGCCATGATAACAAAGCGGCTCTTGATAAGGCTCTGCTGGGTATCGCGAAAAATATCGAATTCATTATTCGACTGTTGGGACTGGTCGGCAGTCTTGCTAAGGATAATGGGAGCGGAAGGTTTCAACTCCAAGGTGGCCGTGGCCCTGTACTGCGGCTTGAGCACCAGCCAGAGCGAAGTTCCGGTCACAGCCGCACACGCCAGTCCGGTCGACAGAATCACCAGCCAGTGCCGCCGGACCGCGTGCAACATGGCCAATCCACCTACACCCTCCTGGGACGGATCCTTGCTTTCGGTCGGCATCCAATCTCCCGATCCCGCATAGGCGGCGATGCTCGATGGCTGAATGGTGATGGCCTGCTCCGAAGGAATCTCGTCGGACTGCGTTAGACTCTCATTGGTTGACATAATTTGTATCTCAGAGAAGTAGAATCGATTTCAAACCCAGTAGCGCAGGCATCCTGCCTTTTCACACCTTTTCACACCTTCGCCCCCCCGCCGGGCTTATCGCGCCGAGCACTCAACCCGCCCGATCCGCCCAAACCACTTGGTCCACCCAAGTCCCCCATCGGACTTCGTCGCCCCGGCGGACCACCCCTATCGCCAAATGAAAGAGGTCCTTCCATCGACGTCTCGACCAACAGGGCCGAGAGCAGGGCCATCTCACCCCAAATCATCAGCATCGCAAAGACCATCATCAACCAACCCGCATGGTCGTGAATGAAATCCGCCACGCCGGAATTTATCCACTCGGTCAACATGCCGGTGATCACGATGCGCCCGACATTGGAAATAATGGCAATCGGCACGGCGCTAACGATCAAAATGATTTTCTTCCAGATAGGCATCTTCAATACAAAACTGGCACCCACGCAGACAGCGAAAAATAGGGTCATCATTCGCAATCCGCTGCAAGCCCTGGCAACTTCAAGCTTGTTCATTGGCTCGGAAAGCTGAATAACATTGGAAGCATCGCCAAGAGTGATCGCCGGGACGCCAAGCGATTGCAGGACATAGACGCTCATGATGGTGGCGCCACGTTGCAGTTTTCCGCCCAATGCCGAGGCCAAGAAGTCCGGAAGCGGCACCATGAAAATCAAAAAGATGATCGAAGGCCACGCCCATCGCAGGGCGCGCCATCCACCCAAAATGAGCGTCATACCAACCAAAAATGGCAACAGCGAATCGATGTCGCGCTCATAGTTCAAGAATAGGCAAAGCCAGCGAACGAGCGCAAAGACTACAAAAAACGGTATTCCCCACCATGTGCCCCTGTTGGGCCATGGATCGACCATCTCCTGACGCTGCCAGAGCAGGAAACCAGCAAAAATCGGCACGAAGAATCCATGGCCATAGTCGGGCGTATTGTACCAGACCCGCACCATGTGGAGCAGCGTCTCCCGATACGTTACGAAAAATCCCAGCAACAAGACTGCCCACGCCGCCATCACCGGTGGAGTAGGTAGCCAACGCTTCCATTGGGCTAGCGGAGAAACCGTACCTATGCTCATAACTTTGTTTCTTGTTTGATGGGCCAACCGTCAGAAGATTCCAGAAGATTGTTGCCGCCCCAAGGGCGATTCTTGCCACTAGCCTCTTTTGCAAAGGCTGTGCCAGCACAGGCCCATGGGCAGAATACTCGCAACGTAAACTATTCTGATGAATAGAGTTACGACAGATTGTGCGACCGCCGCCAGCAGTCCGGATCGTTGTAATTATTTGAAAAAATGTTGATTTTACAACGCATCCGTTGACAAATCGCAACGGTGGCACGATCTCAAAAAACAGCGATCCTGGCCGTGGGCCTTCACTGGAATCCATTGTCTCCGAACCGACACGCGATTGCAAGCACCAGATCGAGAAGAACTGCCGGGCCAAGGACTTTCCAGTCTCGCACCAGCCGTCTCGTTGCTTGCCATTGTGCTGAAATCGGCTAGAATGCGGTACATGATAAAACGTGCGATTACTGAACCATTAGAAGGTGAACGATGGGCGAAGTGAAAGTCAATGTGGCGTTGGAGAACTACGATGATCGAGCGTTAGTCATCCGTGGATTTCTCCCTGAAGACCAAGTTCGTTTGCAGCATGTCGATGTGGTGGTGGACAGCGGGGCCGTGATGCTGATGCTGCCACAGGATTTAGTGGAAGCCCTCGGCCTGCGAATGTTGCGCAAAGCCATCGTGACCTACGCGAATGAACGGAAAGAAGAACGCGACATCGCGGGGGTCGTATCGGTGAAGGTCGCAGGCCGCAGCGTCGAGACCAGTTGTGTGGTTGGGCCGCCTGGGAGCGAGCCGCTGCTCGGCCAAATTGTGCTCGAAGAAGCTGACCTGTTGATCGATTGTGCCAATCAGCGACTCACCGCCCGACCGGAATCTCCCTACTTGCCGACACTAAAATTGAAGTAAAAGGATAATCACATGAACAGACTTCATCGACTTGCCTTGTTTAATTGTATCACGCTTCTTTTCGTGGGGTATGCCGCCGGGGCTGGCGAAACGCAGCCCAAGCTTCGCATATTGATCTTCAGCGGTCAAAATAATCACGATTGGCGAAAAACCACGCCGGCCCTGAAGCAAATTCTCGATAAGAGCGACCGCTTTGTCGTGGAAGTGACCGAGCACCCCGAACAATACAATGCGGCGAAGTTCGCCCACTTCGATTGCATCGTGGGAAATTGGAACAATTTTGGCGTGCGTAGCGGTGGAGTGAAGGAGTGGCCGGAGCAAACCCGCAAGGATTTTCTGGAGTTTGTCCGCAGTGGGCACGGTTTTGTGGTCATTCATGCCGGCAGTTCGATGTTCTACGACTGGCCGGAGTTCCAGAAGCTCACCGGTGGTGCGTGGGGCGAACGAACGGGACACGGTGCCATCCACGCCTTCGAGGTCAAGGCCGCCGACCCGGCAAACCCGATCACCAAGGGTTTGCCGCCGTTTACCACGACCGACGAATTGTGGCATCGCATGGCGGTCCAGCCCGAGAAGAAAATCATCGCTACCGCCTTTTCCGCCAAGAATCGTGGCGGCAGCGGTGAGGACGAGCCGGTGGCGATGACCACGGAGTTCGGCCGCGGACGATGCTTCAACCTCGTGTTAGGCCACGATGCAAAGGCCATGGAAAGCAGCGGCTTCCAAACGCTGTTAGTTCGCGGTATCGAGTGGGCCTCGACGGGACAGGTCGCCACGGATACGGGTCATTAGAATCCGTTCGCGAATCAATGCCCCCGGCTTGGGGTTTGTCGATTTAATCAAAATACCCTGTTGTGGCTGGTCTCTGACCAAGCCACGCCGCCGACCGAAGGTCTCCAATTTAGCGGTAGACCCTCGGTCGGACGTTTCG
>JANXQG010000044.1 GCA_025356915.1 Planctomycetota bacterium
TGGGCGCTACCGCAGTGGCGACCTTGGCGGGCACGATGGCCCAGCAGAATGCCGAGATCTTGGCCGGGCTTTGCATCGTGCAACTTGTCCGCCCTGGCACGCCGGTTTGTTACGGCGGCATCCCCCACGCCTTCGACATGCGGACCACGCAGGTCATTTTCGGCGGCCCCGAGCAGGCCCTGATGGCGGTCGGAATGGCCGAAATGGCCCGTTTCTATGGTTTGCCCGCGTACGTCAACGTGGGCCTAACGGACAGCAAACTCCCCGACGCCCAAGCCGGCGCGGAAGCGGGAATTACCCTGGCTTGCGGCGTCCTGTCGGGTGCCGATATTTTCGGGCACCTGGGGATCTGCGGAGCCGACCAGGGGGCCAGCCTCTCGATGTTGATGCTTCAGCACGAGATCATCGGCTACTTGGAGCGGATGGCGCGGGGCGTCGAGATCGACGACGAACTCCTGGGCATCGAGGTGATCGAGGAGGGGATGCGTGCCGGCAACTTCCTAGGGCTGGAGCATACGGTGCGGCATTTCCGCAACGAGTTGTGGTTCCCACAACTGTTCGACCGCCGCTTCTGGCAAGTCTGGGCCGACGACGGCGGCCAGGATATGGCGGCCCGCTGCCGAGCCGGCAAGGATCAGATCCTCGGCAAGCACGTGCCGCAACCCATGGACCGTGACACCGAGCGGGCCGTCGATGATCTGCTGAATGCCGCCAAGCGAAAATAGATAATTTCGTAATATTTCAAAGGAACCATCTCCATGAAACCACCCGTCCAAATAGGTCTTATCGGCTCGCAGTTTATTTCGACCATTCACGCCGAAGCGTTGCGGCATTGTCCACAGGCGGTGATGGCCGGGGTGGCATCCCCCACGCCGGGCCACGCGGACCAATTCGCCCAGCGCCATGGCATCCCGCGGGCCTTCGCCGATTATCGCGATCTGTTGGCTGTGCCGGAGATCCGCATGGTGGTCGTGGGCGTCCCCAACTACCTCCATTGCCAGGTCGTGGAGAATGCGGCGGCGGCGGGTAAACATATCGTGATCGAGAAGCCGTTGTGCCTCAACCTGGCCGAGGCGGACCGGATGCTCGCGGCCTGCCGCAAGGCTGGCGTGAAACTGATGTATGCCGAGGAATTGTGCTTCGCTCCGAAGTATGTCCGCCTCAAGCAGCTTCTCGACTCCGGCGCGCTGGGCCAGCCCACGCTCCTCAAGCAATCCGAGAAGCACGACGGCCCGCACGCGGCGCATTTCTGGGACGTGGAGCGATCCGGCGGGGGCGTGACCATGGACATGGGCTGCCACGCCATCGAGTTCTTCCGTTGGATGCTCGACCGCCCGCCCATCAAGTCGGTCTACGCCCAAATGGATACCCAGGTGCATGGGGACAAGACCCGCGGCGACGACAATGCCATTCTCATCCTGGAGTTTGCCAACGGTGTGATCGCCATAGCGGAGGAAAGCTGGTCCAAGCTGGGTGGCATGGACGACCGCGCCGAGGTCCATGGTTCGCGGGGCGTGGCCTACGCCGACCTGCTGCACGGCAACGCCATCGAGACCTACAGTGCCGGCGGGTACGACTATGCCGTCGAAAAGGCCGGCTCGACCAAGGGCTGGAGCTTCACCATTTACGAAGAGGCCTGGAACTACGGCTTCCACGCTGAGATGGCCCATTTCGTCGATTGCGTGCAGAACGACAAACAGCCGGCAGTCACCGGCGAGGATGCCCGCGTGGTCTTGGAAGTGATTTTTGCCGCCTACGAATCGGCGCGGACGGGCCGGAAAGTGGAGCTGCCGTTCGCCACCACCGCGGCGCGCCCGATCGATCTGTGGAAACCGAAGGTTTGAAGGCCGCTGCCGTTTCTAGGTTCGGAACGCGAATAATTGTCTACTTCCGCACCTAAAACCGGAAGAGCCAGCGTTACTGCGGCTGATTCTGGACCAGCTCGATGGCCGCCAGCATGTTTTCCAGCGGCACATCGCCTTCCACATCGTGGGCGGGGGCAAAAATATAGCCCCCTTCGCGCCCCAATTCCAGCAACCGCCGAACTTCGGACCGCACGTCCTCCACGCTACCGAATGGAAGGGTTCTCTGGGTCGAAAGACCGCCGTGGAACGCCAGTCGGCCACGATAGCGGGGCAGTAGGCTGTGGACATCCATCACCTCCGGCTGAAAAGGATTGAAGCAGTTCAGTCCCAAGGGCAGCAGGTCGTCGAACAGTTCATCAACGTCGCCGCAGGAATGAATCATCACGAACTTGCCCGCCTCGCGGACTACGGCGTACATCCGCCTGAGTTGCGGCAGGATGAACTCCCGCCATAGGCGGGGTCCCATCTGCAAGCCGTGCTGCTGGCCCCAGTCGTCGCCGAAATAGACGGCGTCGATGTCGCGTTTCAGTGCCTCGCGGACCTGGGCAATGTTGTAGTCGGCGATGCGACCCAGCAACTCGTGAACAAACTCGGGTTGGTCGTGGAAGTCGATCATCAATGGTTCCATGCCCCGCAGGGTCCACGCACGCTCGTACAGCGAGAAGCCAATCTGGAACACGCGAAAACGATCCGGAAACCTAGCGATTTTTTCGGCGATGTCGGCAAAGAAGCGGGGATCGAGCGGGTTAGGAAATTCGTAACCAACCAAGGTCGGTTGGGCGAGTACCTGCCCTTCAACATTGCCGATGTCTCGGTCGACGCTGCGGTCCCAAACCACGCCGAAGACATCCTGCACGCGGTCGTTGCCCAGATCGGAAAAGAAGCCAATGTCGCTGCCGAGTTTAAGCAGGTGGTTTTGCAAGGGGCCTTCGACATCGTCACAACCGTAGTGCCGCTGAAGCTTCTCCTTGGCTTCCTTCGTAAAACCCATCGACCAGGGGACATACGGCGGTCGCTTGCCTTCGAGGACCAGGCGGATGACGTCGCGTTTCTGCATGGCGGAAAGTGGTTTGTTTTGGGAAATGGGAGGGAACACGATTACGCCAGATTATTCATGGTAGGGCGTCTTTTTCACTTTCGTCATAAACCCGATGTTGACGGGATACGTCCGACCAGAAAGGAAGACGTCGGAATAGGTGCTAGTTGCCGGTACGAACGAGTCGTCACAATACTCGTAGGCTCCGAGATCGTACGACTTACCCTGCGGCCGCAAAATGCCGTCATGATCGCTGCGAACCTCAAGAATTGCGACGCCGGCATCGATGGCGACTGAGCCTGGCTGTAGATGGAAGTCATTCCCTTTCGGATCGCGGAAGTGCGGATTGCTTGCCACCAGGTTATGATCGCAGACCGTCGTCTTCGACTGATTGAGCAGGTTTGGGTCGCGATTGCCAACCGTGATGTTGTTGCGGACAAGGTTGGCCCTGGTTTCATCGTCAGCCGCAATGGCAATGCCCGGACCGCGGTTACCATGGATCGTGTTATTGAAGATCATTTCCTCGGAGCCGCCGTTGGCGACGACGATGCCAAAGGGATTGCCCCAAATGACGTTGTCATAGACTAGGTTCTTTCGGCCGGTGTGAAGGCCAATGCCGTAGCCGCCGCCGGCGAGACCGTTGTTGTGAATGCGGTTACCGCGAATCACATTATTACTCGCCGTTTCCCCCGATCCATTGTAGAGATGGATTCCGCAGCCGGAGTTGTGATAGATGTCGCAGCCCTGGATGAGGTTGCGTCCGCCGCTGACGTACAGTCCGTGATCCTTGTTTGAATGGCCGCTGTTGTGAATGCGGCAATTGATGAACTGGTGGTCCTCGCCGAGGAGGAATGCAGCCGAACCCTTGGCGTTTTTGAGTTCGCAGTTGATTAGGCGGATGTGGTTTGGCGGTGGCTCCTTGCCGTCCCGCGATTGCGACTTGAATGGCAGGGTTACGTCCTCCGCATCGAGTACCAGATTGTCGAAGATAAGGTACTGCTGCTTGGACATCAGGTTGATAAGCAGATCGCTGCCTTCACGGTCGGGCGGCCTAATGACGACAATCTCCCCAGGCATTCCGGCCACAACCATCGGACAGTCCCAGCCGGTTCCGGCGCCAAGCGACGTCTTTTCGCTGGAAATATATTCCCGATATTCTCCCTTGCGGATGTAGAGCAGATCGCCGGCCTGTAGCATTGGTACGGCGCGGCCAATGGTACGAAACGGCCGCTCGCGAGTGCCTGGATTCTTGTCGTGGCCGTCGGTGGCCGTATAGAATGTTCGCAGCGGGCGATAGGTCGTAGGCAACGCGGCGGCCAGCGGCGCGCCGCCCGTTGACACGGTAAAGTTGCTGCCGTGACCGATGAGCGTGCCGGCAAACGCATACTTGCCTTCGGAGTTGGTACAAGTGGTCAGGTAAAATGATCTGGCGTCGCTTTTTGTGCCGAAGAGTGTCACGACAACACTTGCGAAGCCCGGTTCGTCGCGGTCGCGGATGCCGTTGCCGTTATTGTCCAGAAAGACAACGCCCGACACGCCGCCAGAATCCCCGGCCGCGGCGAGCAAGGCTGGTTGCGGCAAGACGCTCGCCAGGACGACGAGCACACAGATACTTTTCGGGACAATGTGCTGGAGGAAAACCATGGGCTTTTATCGATCCAAGAGAGCGAGAAGTTGTTTACAAAACTCCGGCACCGATTATATCTGATTTTTTTGAAATTGGCTCTTCCGATTCTAGGTGCGGAACGCAAATAATTGAAATTGTAGGGTGGGGGAGAGCGCAGCGAGCCCCACCAATTCTGTTGCGGTCCGCTTTTGGTCGGGCTCGTTTCACTCTCCCCACCCTACTTGTACACCTAAAACCGGAAGAGCCTCGAAATTGCGACAAAAACTCCAGGAGAACTACAATGTCCAGTTGAAGCAGGCAAGAACCGCTTGCCTGCGGTAACGGTCTTTCAAAGGCACTGTAAAACAATAACTTGCGCGGTTGCTCGTAGGACGGATTGTCAATCCGTCCTGTTTTCCGGGACGGATTGTCAATCCGTCCTACGATAATTGGTCAACTTATTCTTCTACAACGCCAAAGCATCGATATCCCAGGACACCGCCCTTGCCGCTGACCCCCGCCCATGCCGCTGCCGTGATTCCATTTTGTCGATGGAATCGATATTTCTGGCTTTCGCCGCTGGTTGTAGGCAGCATGGCACCAGATTTTGCTTATTTTGTCTTCCCACCCCCGTCATTGCGGCAGTTTGGCCATACGCCTTTGGGACTAGTAC
>JANXQG010000478.1 GCA_025356915.1 Planctomycetota bacterium
TGGTCTCGAACGTGTGACGCAAGGCATAGAAAGCAAGGCCGGGCCGCTTCAAGTCTAGCCGTCTGAGCAATTTGCTGAATTGCTGGGTCACGGCGTTGTTGTTCAATATCCGGATCTTCTTGCTTTCGGGATCGGGATCACTGATCGCGGCCTTTTCCCAACGATGGCCTTGTTTCGTGATGAACACCAGTTCGGAATCGGCGGGATCTTTTGCCTTCGGGCGATCTCGTATCGCCTCCTTTACCGCAGCCACGGTTTCTGGCCAGAGTGGAATACGCCGGTCGATTCCCGTTTTCGGACGCGGGAACATGACCCAGCCGGTTCTGAGGTTCAACGCCTTGATTGGCAAATTCGCCACGTCGCCATTGCCGAAACCACAATTCACGCCCAGCAGCACCATCGCCTTCATGGGCTGCGTGGCGGCATCAATGATCTGACGCAGTTCCGCGGCTTCAAACATGCGCAGCCCGTTCTTCGCCCGGTGCTGCCGCATGACCTTGCGAGTCGGCTTTTTGAAGGTGGGGCCGAACCGGACGGGCCGGTCAATCAGGCCGGCATCGTAGCCAAACTTGAAGACACTCCTGACTCGCTGGATCTCATTGCCAAGGCGGATTGGCCCCCACTGCTTGCTGATCGATTCCCTCAGCCGGTCGAAGTCATCGCAAGCCAAGTCGATAACCAGCCGGTTCAACCCGAAGGCGTCCCCGATGCGGCGGCACGTGGCGTAGAGTTCGGCAAAATGCTTGGCGGAAATCTCGCGGGTGTCAAGAAGGTGTTTCTTGCTCACAACGAAGCGGTCCAGAAGCTCCCGTATCGTAAAGCCCTCTGCTTTCACGCGGGGGGTACGGCCAGCCAGCAGGTCGTCCTTCTGCTCCAGCCAGAGTTCCAGGGCCTTCTCGCCCTTGGGGTCGTCGGCCACCTTGCCGAAGAAGGCGAACTTTCCCCGAACCTTCTTGGCCCAGCGGCCAGTCGCGTGCGGAAAAAGCGGGAAGTCGGGGTGTGGCTTAGCGGCGTGAGACATTATAATACCCTTATAGATTCAGGCGGTGTCCTTCAGCTTCTTGCCGGGGCAGGTGTCAAAACGGGTGTCAAACGGCTTTCACCTGTGATTATACCCGACCCCAGAAAAATGGCAAAAACAGCGGGAAAACGGCCTAATTGCGCCCGTAGCTCAATTGGATAGAGCATCGGTCTTCGGAACCGAGGGTTGGGGGTTCGAGTCCCTCCGGGCGTACTCATAAAGCTATATACCACAACGGTTTATGGATTTTTTCTTTTGTGGTTTGTGTATCCAATTTAAGGCATCAAGGAGGCGTATCTAATTCCTGCTGTTTGACGCCTCTTGCAGCCAAATGATCCTTCCCCGCTCCCTCACCGTCTGGCTCATCCTCATCGCGGCCGAGATCCTCCACGGCATCGTCCGAAGCATTCTTCTGGTGCCGCACGTTGGCCTGTTCCGATCCAACCAAATGGGGGTATTCACGGGTTCGGCGATCATCTTGGTCATCGCCCTGGTTCAGTGCAGTGGATCGGGGCGACTCGGCAACGGCAACTGTTCGGCATTGGCTTCCTATGGCTCATCCTGACCCTGGCGTTTGAATTCCTTTTTGGGCATTTTGTGGCTGGGGCATCCTGGGAGCAGATAGCCGCCGACTACAATGTGCTGGAAGGCGGGTTGCTGCCGTTCGGGATGATCATTTTGGCGTTGTCGCCGTTGATTGCCGGGAAGGTGAGGGGAGTGGTGTGAGAGGGGCTACTTTTGCCCCTTCATCGGCCTCGCTCTTTCATCACTCATCGAGATCGGCGGCGTACCGAGATCACAAAGCTAAAAAAGGCTCACCTAAAACCTTCATTTCCCCCATCCGCTGCGCCGGCACGGCCTGCGCGTGGTCGAGGATGCGGCTCAGGGGGTTAATTCCTTCTACCGCAGCCGTGCATTAGGTTTGATCGGAGACCTGGCCGCCTATAGTTTTCACGAAACGAAGAATTATATATGCGGCGAGGGGGGCACACTCTGCATCAACCGGCCAGAAATGGTTGATCGAGCCGAGATCATTCGCGACAAGGGCACGAATCGCAGGCAGTTTTTCCGCGGCCTCGTCGACAAATACACTTGGGTCGCGGTCGGATCCTCGTACGTGCCCAGCGAGATTTGTTCCGCTTTCCTTTACGCACAACTGGAGATGCTCGAAGAGATCGCCAGTCGTCGCCGGGCGATTTACCAAACTTATCTCCACGAGCTTGCGCCGCTCGAGGTGGAAGGCTTGCTGCGATTGCCCTGCATTCCCCAGGACTGCCAAAGCAACTACCACATGTTCTACGTTATCCTGCCCAGCCGGCAGCAGCGAGACAACTTGCTGGAACACCTCCGCCAGCACGACATCCATGCCGTATTCCACTACATTCCCCTGCATAGATCGCCCATGGGATGCACTTTTGGTTATAAGGAGGGTGATCTGCCGATTACGGAAGATCTGAGCGGCCGTTTGTTGCGGTTGCCATTCTTTTACGAAATCACGGAAGTTGAGCAGATGCGCGTCGTGCAGGAAGTTACCGCCGCAGTGCGATCTCCGGCTTTCCGACACCCCGTGGACACCTCAGTAAAGGAATCCTGAAAACCTTAAAAACAAAATCACCGATTTTCGCACCTGCCTGTTTTCTCCGTGCCCTCTGTGGCAAAAAAAATGAAATGAATTAGCCACAGAGAACACAGAGTTCACAGAGGGGAATGCAATAAAGGAATAAATGTTAGGGAAGTGAAATGTTGTTGTGGATCAAGCGTTTGTTGTGGCCTAATCGCTTCCTGTGCGCTACACGGCGGCTGTGCGAATCCGCTCGAGCGTGGCCTGGGCCGGCTCGGGATGGCGGCCGTTATGGAAGAAAGTGCAATTGCCACCGGTCGCCGTGGCCTGCTCCAATGCCTTTTCGACGCGGGCGAGCATCTCCTTCGTGGCATCGCTTTGAATGGCCACGGCACCAGCCAAACTGACCGTGAACTGCACGGATTGGCCTTTGATTGGCAAGGCGCATCGAGCGATCGCCTGCCGCAATCGCTCGGCCACGCGGATCAGTTCCGTCGTGTTTGCGCCGGGCAGTAACATGGCGAAGGTGGCCTCGCCATATTCGCTTCCCAAATCCATCGTACGGATGGATGCGCTGAGGAATTGCACGGCACTGCGAAGAACAAATTCTGCAATCTCCTGGCCGTAGCGTTTTGTCAGCGCGGGGAAGTCATCGATCCGCATCAGGAGCAGGGCTGGGGCCGAACCGTGACGCCGCCATTCAGCCAGCCGATAGCCTAGGCTCATGCCAAAATCACTCTGGGAGCAAAGTCCATATTGCGATGCTGCCGCGGGTGCGGAAGTCGGGACAGGTTGCTGAACCTTTTCGGCCGGCTTCACGTCGCACGGCCGGACAATGGGACGAATTTCCTGACCATCGTGCCAGCAGCCGCGATTCCGCCCGGTCTGCTTGGCTGCATACAAGGCGGCGTCCGCGCGGCGGATTAGCGTCGGCACATCCTCGCCCGGCAGCAACTCTGCAATGCCGAAGCTCATCGTGACTTTCAGTTCGCTGGTGGGTGAGCGGAAGCGGGCCGAATCGACGGCTTGCCGTGTACGCTCCAGGGCGCGAACCGCCTCGTCGGCCTTGGTTCCCGGCAGCACGATCGCCAATTCCTCGCCGCCGTAGCGTGCAACAAAATCGCTTTCCCGGGCCGTCTCGCGCAATACTCGCGCCGTCCCGCGCAGCACTTCGTCGCCGGTTTGATGTCCGTGGGTATCGTTGAACTTCTTAAAATGATCGATGTCGCTGAGGATCAGCGAGAAGGGCCGGCGGCTACGCTGGAATTCAACAAAACAGGCGGCGACTTTGTCGTCGAAGGCACGACGATTCGCCAGGCCCGTGAGAGCATCCGTACGTGCTTCGGCAGTCTTCATTTCCACGAGCCGCGATTGTTCGTGGAGCTTGTCCTCCACGGAGCTGAGTTGCGACTGCATCGACTGATTGGCCTCAATCAGCCGCGAGACGGCTGAGATCACGCCCTCAGCTTCCGGGGTCGTGCCTACGGTCAATTCCTGATTGATGTCTTCGACCCGGCTGCTGTGTTGGCCGACATTGGCCGCCATGTGGCTGGCGAGGTCTTTCAGCCGCGCGAGGACTTCCTTGGCTAGTCGCTGCTCTTCCGGCAGTTCCGCTGGAGCGCCGCGAATAGCGCGATGCAGCACCCACCCGGCACCTGCTGCGCCGGAGCTCATCAAGATCGCAAAAGACAGATCGCCAAGCATCTCAAGCATAACCCTACCCAAGTTAGGGGCATTCTCCTGCCAGACCATTACGGACCGCATTGCCGCAGTCGCGAAATACGTCCAGGAAATCATACGTTCAGTTTATTGCCTCGCGCGAGCAAAGACACTCGGACGATGTTGTTTTCGTCGATTCGCTGCCCGACAAAACAGTCACAATCGGTATTTTTGTCATATTTCGACCGAGCCGAATGCCCTTGCCGCATTTACACAGTCTAAGGTAAACTCTAGCGATTGTCACGGAATCCCCTCCCGCATGGGATTTCGGCGATAGGAGGCAGCGCGAACAAAAGGAATCAACTCATGCAAGCAACTCTTGGAGAACTAGCCCTTTTGGTAGGTGGCCAAGTGGTGGGGTCGGAAGATCTCGTGGTTCATGGGGCTGCACCCCTGCAAGACGCCTTGTTTGGACAGATTACGATGGTCGATTCCGTGGAACGCGCCCGCAACCTTGCCAGCAGCAATGCCTCGGCCGTGGTTTGCCCGCGGTCGTTCGTTCCCGACGGTAGGCCGGTCATACTTGTCGACGACGTCCATCTGGCCTTTTCCAAGATTGTGATTCATTTTCACCCATTGCGCGTTCAGAAGCGGATCGGTGTCAGCCCGTTGGCGGCGGTCAGCCCCACGGCGGTGCTGGAGGCCGATGTTGATGTCCATCCGTATGCCACGATCGGTGACAACGTGACGATCGGCGACGGCTCGACGATCCATTCCGGCGCGCACATTATGGCCGGATCGGAGATCGGCGAGAATGTGACGATCTACCCTGGCGCGGTGCTCTATGAGAATACGGTCATCGGTGCCCGGTCGATCATCCACGCCGGCGCGGTACTGGGTGCCACCGGATTTGGTTTCGACCAGGTCGAAGGCAGCCACCGCCTCACGGCCCAGTTGGGGAACGTAATTATCGGCACCGACGTCGAGGTCGGTGCCGGTACGACGATCGATCGAGGCACTTACGGCCCGACGGTCGTCGGCGACGGTACGAAGATTGACGACCAGGTGATGGTCGCCCACAATTGCCATCTTGGTCGGCACAACATGCTTTGTTCGCAGGTCGGCATTGCCGGCAGTTCGACGACGGGCGATTACGTCGTCCTGGCCGGGCAGGTCGGCGTCCGCGATCACGTACATATCGGAAGCGGCTCGATCGTCGGCGCCAAGGGTGGCATCGTCAACGATGTGCCCGATGGCAGCCGCTACATTGGCATCCCCGCCACGCCGGAACGAGAGCAGAAGCTGCGTCTGGCGGCAGTCGCCAAGCTGCCGGAGATGCGGCACCAGCTCAAGGCCCTCCAGCGCACGGTCGATAAGCTCGTCGCGCAAATCGCCACCTTGGAGTAGAGCGATGCTGCCTAGTAACCGTCTGGGTAACCAGACAACTGACGAATGACAAAGAGGAATGACGAATGACGAATGACGAATGACGAGAAATTGCGGTTGTCCTGTTCTTCGTCATTCGTCATTCGTCTTTTGAGTATGCCGCAGTCCAATTCCACTCTGACCGCCTCTCTCTCACCGGCCCCAGCCCGCATCGGCCTGATGGCTGGCTGGGGACGCTATCCGCTTTTGGTCGTTGAAGCTCTGCGGAGGCAAGGGTCGGAAGTCTACTGTTTGGGCGTGGTCGGACACGCCGATCCCAAGTTGGCCGAAATCTGCCAGAACTTTCAGTGGAGCGGCTTGGCCCGCTTCGGTGCTGCCATCCGTTACTTCAAGCGTCATGCCGTAACGGACGTGATCATGGCGGGAAAGATCCACAAGGTGCTGCTTTTCCAGCCGTGGATGATCTTACGGAACATGCCCGACCTGCGGACCTACCGCATGTTCATTCCGCATTTTCTCACGCGCAGCAAGGACTGCAAAGACGACACGCTCCTGGGTGCGATCGTGCAGGAGTTTGCGCGCGAGGGGATGCGATTTGGCTGTCCGACCGACTATGCTGCGGAGCTTTTGGTGAGCAAGGGCCAATTGACCCGCCGCGGCCCGTCGGCCTGGCAGTGGAAGGACATTCGCTTCGGCTGGAAGCTGGCGAAGGAAATGGGCCGCTTGGACGTTGGCCAGAGTGTCGCAATCAAAGACCAGGCCGTACTGGCGATCGAGGCCGTCGAAGGCACCGACGAATGCATTCGCCGCGCGGGCGTTCTCTGCCAAGCCGGCGGCTTCACCGTGGTCAAGGTGGCCAAGCCGCAACAGGATATGCGCTACGACGTGCCGACAATTGGCATGCGAACCGTTGAAAACATCGCCTCGTCCGGCGGCCGAGTGCTGGCCATTGAGGCTAGCCGGACCATTCTACTGGACGGGCCTGATGTGATCGACTTCGCTGACCGCCACGGTTTGGTGATCGTGGCGATTGACTAAAATGCACTTCCCATTGCGGTGAGTTGCTCTGCTGACGGAAACGCTCGTACGCAGTAACGGGGTGGATAAATATCGAGTGGTTCGAGCAGGTGACCGACTTCTTCCCACGCTCGGGACCAGGGAACCATCGTCGGTTCGCCTTCCATTCCACCGAATACAACCATGTCGGTTTGCGGCAACAGCGATTCGACATGCTCCGTCCAGACAGCGTAACTCAAGAGCCTGTCCCGCGGATCCTGCACGACGTTGAATGTGGCAACGAAAATGTTCTTGTTCGTCTTGGCGTGCAGGCGGTCGAGCAGTTCTTTCTGTTCGGCGTAGTCGCGCCCCATGGAGTCGAAATAGAGCCGGCGGAATTGCTTGTGCAAAGGGTGTGAGACGTCCGGCAGCCAGGGCACCCACTCGTCGCCGTCAAACCGCACCGCAATCGACGAGATGGGCCGAAGCTGCTCGAGGGCCTCGGTTGTCATCTTCAGCATCGCACCCAGCCCTTCGCAATCGTCCGCGCCGGCAACGATCAAGTTATCGCGATTGGCGATCATGGCCACCGGATCGCCTTTGACCTGGAACCGCCCGATCAGCTCCGGCAACAATATCCGCGAGGCATCGTAGTTATCGCCCGTGGCCGACAAATAGACGCCGTCGCCTGACTGAGGGCCGATGAACTTTGCCGGTAGAGTAGCCAGGTTTTGGCAGGCGATTTCCAAGGCTTCGTAAAGCGTTAACCTCCATGTATCGAGATTGACCTGAAGAATCGACCGCATCGAGGACGGCAGGTCATAGACCAGGGCCACGCCGAAATGTTCACCCAGCGGTACATGGGGCCAATTGATCGGCTTGCCGGTTTCGACCATGCTGCGAAGCTGGTTTAACTCAAAATGCGAGCGCGAGCGCACGATCGGTAGCAAGTCAGGTTTGACGTCCTCGAAATCCTCAGGCATGTCACGGAGGAGGCTGAACCAGTTCCGTATCCAGTGCCGGATGACTCGGTCACGATTTTCTTCATCCGCCGCACAATATTCTTTATAGGCGTTACCCAGCATCAATGCTGCCGACCGCTCGCCTTTGCCGCGGAGGCGAAATTCCTCGGGCTGGTAGGCGATAGGCTCTTTCTCGCCAGCCTGTTGGATTCGGTCGATCATGAGTTGGGCGAAATCGTCTTTGCTGGGTTCGGTCACGAGGGTGAAGTGATAAG
>JANXQG010000529.1 GCA_025356915.1 Planctomycetota bacterium
ATAACTGTACTCATCTCGCTCCGCGAGATGCATTCCATCTCGCGGAGCGAGATGAGTACGTTCCGAAAACCCGACACTTATTGATTCGCCGGTCCTTAGCGACTCAAGTCTACCCCGATGCTCTTCAATTTATCAACCGTGGGTATCGACAACTGCTCCAGGATCAAGGATTGATTTAGTTCACTGGCAGTTTCCCGGTGACTCGCTGGAGTTTATCTGCGGCGGCGATTTCGCGACCGTCCGCCAGGACGCGCAGGCCCTGGCCCCGGTGGTATCGCTGGCCGGTCTTGTCCCAAAGGATCGTCAGTGTCCGCCCGTGATAGGCGACGTTGTCAAGACAGAAGTATTCCCAGTCGTCGGGTGCAAGCGGGTTGACTTCCACCGTGTCGTCGGCCCTGGGGCGAAGACCAACCAAACCGGTGATGATGAGGTCGCAGTATGTCGAGTGGTTATAGTCTTTGCCGCGTTCCACACCGCCCTTGCCGGCGTCCCACGTTCCGTTCTTCCATGACTTCAGCCGCGTGCGGGCGATCCAATCACCTGTCAGTGGGTTGAGGTTCTCGTCGATCCACGGCACGACGGAGCCGTCGTCGCGTTTCAACCGGTGCGAGGCGGTGTAAATCCGCAGCAAATTGAAATAGTCGCCATTGGTCACGAAGTCTTGCTGATAGTTGTTGAGCAGATTCGCCATGGCGGTCAAAGTGACGGCGGTCGAATAGGGCCAACTCGGTCCGTTCCACTGGCACTCATGGCCCTGGTAGGAGATCGCGAACTTCGGATGCCGCTGCTCGGCCGTCGTCGGCCCGAAGGGCGCGGTAAAACCCTTGGGGTCGATGATCTGCTTCCAAGCTGCGGCATAGTCGGCGCTGTGTGAGTTCACCGACGGCAGGTTGAAATACCAGGGCGTGTAGCCGTACAACTCGCGGACGTCGGCCAGCGGCGGAAGCGGATTATCGGGGCGGAGTTGCCGTTTCCGCATCTTGAAGAACTGCGAGTCGGCGTCCCAAAGCTTGTCGAGCATAAGCTGTTTGATGCGGTCCGCTTCGCGAAAGAACTGCTCCGCCATCTCAGGCCGACCGGCCATGAGGGCGATGGCGGCGATCGCCCTAGCATCACCGAACATGTAGCTGTTGATGGTCGTTCGATAGCCGGTTCCGCCGATAGCCACTTCCATGCCGTCCGCGCCATCCTCTTGCCAGAACAGACCGTTGGCGTCGCGTCGTTCCTTCTCCCAGCGGCGGAAGTTCTTCACGAGATCGGGCAGCAGCTCTTTCATCAAGGCGGCATTGCTGTTGACGCAATAGCGAGCCCAGATAGCGTCGGCAAGCCAATTGCTGTAGTGATGCAGATTGTTGGTTTTTCGGAGCCAGAAGACGGAGTTGTCGTCGAGGAACTTCGGATCGCGGAGCCAGCGGCCTTCGTAAAGATGATGACCGGCCGCGCAACTGATCGTGTTGTGCTTGCCCGCCCAGCCAACCGGGGGCAGGAACTCGGTGATGACAAATCCGTCGCGGGTTTCTTTGATGTGCTTGCGGTAGGTCCACCAGCGAAAATAGTAGGTCTTCTCAATATCGAGGCCGGGGCAGTCTAGCAGCGGCACATTGGCGGCGAGAAACTCGGCCGCCTTGGCGTTGGAGATATACTGCCGGTAAAGGTCGTTGTCGGTGGCGTTGAACTCCGCGACGTAGGCATGGAGTTTGTCCGGCCGCAGGACTGCCACGGCCGCACCGGCAGGTGAGCAGACGCAGAGCAATAGAATAGGCACGGCGAACCAGAGAGTGAGATATATTGGTTTCATAGCTACCATTGTTACTTGCATTTTGCGACAAGACAAGTAATACTCATATTCTTGGACTCTTCCGGTTCTACGTGCAGATGACAATTGTGTCGGAAGATCCAACGCCTACCACAACCGCCTACCGCAACCCATAGCCGAAAAAAACATGAAAATCGCTATCCTTGCATGGCCCCTTCTTCTGGGCATGATCGCCAACCATCGGGCGATGGCCGACGATTCGGCCGCGCAGCCCATCGACCGCTACAACATCGCCTTTGATTCACCCAGCAAGGACTTCCACGGTGCCATGCCGCTGGGCAACGGCGAGGTGGGCATCAGCGCGTGGGTGGAGGAAAACGGCGATTTGCTCTTCTACATCGGTAAAACCGATGCCTACGACGACAACAACCGGCTACTCAAGCTCGGGCGGGTGCGAGTCAAACTCACGCCCAATCCGGTCGTCAAAGGCGGGCCTTATCGCCAGGAACTCAAGCTCGGCAGCGGCGAGTTCGTCGTCCAGGCCGGCAAGGACGATTCGGCCGTGACGTTGCGGCTATGGGTCGACGCCCAGCAGCCCATCATTCACCTGGAGGCCCAGGGCAAGAGACCCTTCGAGGTCCGCGCCGCGTTGGAATCATGGCGAACCCAACAGCGCACGCTCGCCGGCCATGATCTTTCGCACAGCGATCCCTTGAACGGCAGCGGGAAGCCGACCATCCAATATCCCGACACGATCCTGGAGCATCAGAAGGACCGCGTGGTGTGGTATCACCACAACGCACATTCCGTGTGGCCGGCGACCATGAAGTTGCAGGGCTTGGAAAGCGCGATGCAGGGCTCGGTCGATCCGTTATTGGATCGCACGTTCGGCGGAGCCATCGTGGGCGAAGGCATGGTCAGCGACGGCACCACGGCGATCAAATCGGCCCAGCCGCGCGACAAGCAGGCCATCGCCGTCCATGTGCTAAGCCAACATCCGGCCAAGCCCGAGCAGTGGCTGGCAGCATTGGAGAAGAATATCGCGCGGTTTAACGCGATCGACCTAGAGACCACCCGTGAGGCGCATCGGCAAGGGTGGCGCGACTTCTGGAATCGGAGTTGGATTCGCCTCAGCGGCCCATCGGACGCCGAACCGACAACTCGCGGGTACGTGTTCCATCGATATCTGACCTCTTGCGGCGGGCGGGGCAATCCCTGGATCAAGTTCAACGGCTCGATCTTCACGCTCCCTTATGAGCGCGATCCCGATTACCGCCGCTGGGCCGGCGCGAATTGGTTCCAAAACTTCCGCCTGGTTTATTGGCCGATGATTGCCTCGGGCGACTACGACGTGCTACAGCCAATGTTCCGCACTTACCTGGCCGCTTTGCCCCTGGCCAAGCAGCGAACTCGGATCTATCACGGCCACGACGGCGCGTTCTTCCCGGAAACCCTCTATTCCTGGGGCACCTACGCCAACCCCGATTACGGTTGGAACCGCGGCGGCAATCCCGTCGGGCTGGCCACGAATTCGTACATCCGCTACTACTGGTCGGGCGGCATCGAGCTATCCACGATGATGTTGGAGTATTATGCCAACACCGAAGACCGGCAATTCGCCGCCGATACGTTGCTGCCGCTGGCCTCGGCGATCGTCCAATTTTACGACCAGCATTACAAACGCGACGCGAAAGGCAAGATCCGATTTGAGCCGGCCGCCTCGCTGGAGACGTGGCATGTGGCGGTCAACCCGTTGCCGGAAGTTGCCGGCCTGAAGTTCATCGTCGGCCGCCTCTTGGAATTACCCGCCGACCTGACCAGCGAGCGTCAGCGCACCGACTGGAAGCGACTGCTCGGCGAATTGCCTGAAGTACCTACGAAGACCGTCGGTGGCAAAAGATTCCTCTTGCCCGCTGAAACCTTTGGCAACCATGCCAACGTGGAAAATCCCGAGTTGTACGCGGTATTCCCTTATCGCCTGTTTGGAGTTGGCCGCGACGGCCTAGAGATCGCCCGCGAGACATTCAATCGTCGTGAGAACCGGCACAACACCTGTTGGTGGCAGGATGATATCGACATGGCCTGCCTTGGTTTGGCGGCCCAGGCGAGGCAGAACGTGGCTGGCCGATTTGCGAGCGTCAACAGGAGTTTCCGTTTTCCGGCCATGTGGGGCCCCGGCAACGACGAAATCCCCGATATGGACCATGGCGGCGTCGGGCAAATGGCCCTGCAATACATGATTCTGCAACCGGTGGGCGACAAACTGCTTCTCTTCCCCGCTTGGCCGAAGCCGTGGAACGTTGAATTCAAGCTCCACGCGCCGAAGCAGACGATCGTCGAGGGTGTTTACCGCGACGGCAAACTGGAGCAGTTCAAAGTCACGCCGGAGTCGCGGACAAAAGACGTAATCAAGCTAGAGCCGCAATGACAATCCCTACAGGGGTGACGTGCGTCCCAGAATCGTGTTATGCTAATTGGATTAGAATTTTGTGTGTTGTGTTTTGTATCCGTTTCACAAGGAGAGTTTCGATGAAAGCGAAGTTTGTTGTTTCCTTGATGGTCGCCCTGACCGTCGCGTTATTGGCTGGGCGGGCCGTATTGGCGGCCGACGTCCTGAAGCAGGTTCCTGAGAATGAATTGAAGAAGGTCAAGGAGGCCTTGCCAGCCAAGGCCACGGCGGAACCGGTGAAGCCACGCCGGATCCTGATCTTCTGCCGCAC
>JANXQG010000543.1 GCA_025356915.1 Planctomycetota bacterium
GTGCCAGTATGGCGCGACGCGCGGCGTCGTCATGGCCCTGGAGAACCACGGCGCCACCACGGCTGAGCAGGTGCTCTCGCTGCATCGCGACGTGAATCACCCCTTCCTCAAGTTCACGCTGGATACCGGCAATTTCCCCCCGACCAGCCAGGTCGGGCCGGAGACCTATACTAGTATCGAAAGGTGCGCTCCGCAGGCGGCCATCGTCCACGCCAAGTTCTTCGACGTGAAGGAGGACGGAACCGACGCCCAGTTCGACTGGCCGCGGATTCATCGCACGCTGGCGAAGGCCGGTTTCCGCGGCTTTCTGTCCATAGAATACGAAGGCAAGGACGATGGCGAGGTCGCCGTCGTCCGGCGGATCGCCAAGTTCTTGAACACGTTGCGGTAAGGAACAGTGCCATGAAGATCGGCGTAATGGTGGAATCGTTCCGCCTGGGACTCGATGGCGGACTGGAGGCGGCGGCCGCACTGAAGGTCGATGGCGTGCAGATGTACGCCGTCCGCGGCGAGACCCACCCGGATAACATGAGCGCCTCCGCGCGCGCCGCCCTGCGAAAGCGGCTGGCCGACCTGGGGCTGGAGATGGCGGCCGTCTGCGGCGACTTCGGCGGGCACGGGTTCACCTCCGCCGAGGGCAACCCCACGCGCATCGAGGATTCCAAGAAGGTCATGACCCTGGCCGTGGAACTGGGCTGCCACGTGGTCACCACGCACATCGGGGTGGTTCCCGCCGACAAGGCGCACCCGCGCTACAAAGTCATGGCCGACGCCTGCGAGCAGCTCGGCCGGTTCGGCGAACAAGTCGGGGCGTGCTTTGCCATCGAGACCGGGCCCGAGAGGGCCGCCGTGCTCAAGGCCATGCTGGACGACATCGGCCTGCCCAAGGGAATCGGCGTGAACTTCGACCCGGCCAACCTGGTCATGGTGCTGCGCGAAAACATCCCCCAGGCCGTGGCGACGCTGGCGCCCTACATCGTCCACACGCACGCCAAGGACGGGGTGAACCTCAAGCCCGTGGACGCCGAAAAGCTGTACCGCTGCTTCGCCGAGCACGGCATCGAGGGCTTTTCGGCCGGCGACTACATTAGGGAAGTCCCCCTGGGCGAGGGCGACGTGAACTTTCCAACGTATCTCGCGGCCCTGCGAAAGGCCAACTTCGACGGATACCTGACGATCGAGCGCGAAGTCGGCGCCGATCCTCGCAAAGACATCGAGCTGGCGGTAAAGTTCCTGAGAACGCTGTCAGCGTAAAGTACCGATTGGGCGTTTTTGAAAGGCGCAGGTCAATGAGTGCGAAACTGAAGATCGGCATCGTCGGCATGGGAACCATCGGCACGGTCCACTCGGACGCGTACGTCGGCACGGGAGAGGCCGAGATCGTGGGCCTGTGCGACCTGATCCCCGAGAAGCTGCAGCGCCACGGCGCCCGGCTGGGCGTGGCGAACCTGTACAAGGACTACCGCAAGCTGCTGGCCGGCGATGCGGACGCCATCAGCGTCTGCGTGCCCAACGCGGTGCATAAGGAAGTGGCCATCGCGGCCCTCAAGGCCGGCAAGCACGTGCTGCTGGAAAAGCCCATGTCCCTCAACGCCCGCCAGTCGGCGGACATCAACGCCGCCGCCCGCAAGGCCAAGGGCATTTTGCAGATGGGCATGGTCAACCGGCAGAAGCCCGACGCCCAGATGCTCCGCCAATGCGTGCAGAAGGGGATGCTGGGCGACATCTACCACATTCGCGCCGTGCTGATCCGCCGCCGCGGCATTCCCGGCATGGGCGGCTGGTTCACCACCAAGAGCCAGTCCGGCGGCGGGCCGATGATCGACCTGGGCGTGCACTGGTTCGACCTGGCCATGTGGCTGGGCGACCTGTGGAAGCCCACGGCCGTCAGCGCGAAAACCTACGCCAAGTTCGGCCCGGACATGAAGAACTACAAGTTCGTCAACATGTGGGCCGGCCCGCCCAACTATAAGGGCAAGTTCGACGTGGAAGACTACTCCACCGGCTTCGTGCGCTTCGGCAACAAGGCGACCATGAGTTTCGAGATCTCCTGGGCCGCCAACGCCGAGGAGGAATCCTACCTGGAACTGCTGGGCGATAAGGGCGGGGCGCGGCTCTTCGGCGAAAAGCCCCTCACCATCTTCACCGAACACGCCGGCCAGTTGGCCAACATCCGGCCGCAGTTCGACAGCAAGGACGACGCCTTCCTCGTCGAGGTGCGGAAATTCCTGGCCGCCTGCCGCGGCGAGATCAAGCCCGTCGCCACCGGCGCACAAGGCGAGATCGTCTCTAAGCTGCTAGACGCCATCTACGCCTCCAGCGCCGCGGGCAAGGAAGTGAAGATCAAGGTCTAGCGGTGCCCGCGCGGACGTCTCTCTGTTGAGGGAGGCGGAGACAAAGGTATAACGGTGCCCACGCGGGTCTCATGGATCCGCGTGGGCATCTTGTTCCCTGACCGACCAAGGCACCCCCAGCCGACCAAAGAAAGGTCGAGAGAACTAGTATGGTGTCGCCTGATATCCAAGGGAACTTGTCCGAACGGTCTATTCTTGAAATGACCAGCGCCCAGGCTCGCACGTTCTTGCTCAAGCCAGAGAGCTATTGCACCGTCGATCTGCCGATCTACTTCGATTTCACAAAGCTGCTTTCGAGCGTCTCGAAGGAGCTGGTTGGCAAGTCACTTGCCGACCTGTCATCGAAGCCTAGTGATCACGAGGATGTGAACTATGCGATGCTATCGAACAAAGATGGTCGGCACGCGTGGCGACCTCTTCAGTTGATTCATCCGGCCCTCTATGTGTCACTCGTGGAAGGACTTACGTCAACTGATCACTGGAAGGTGATACGCGATAGATTTGGAGAGTTTCAACGGCTACCGAATTTCAAATGCCTAAGCATTCCGCTGCAATCATTATCGACACGCAGGGACAAGGCAGCTCAAATCCTCAACTGGTGGCAGGGCATCGAACAGAGCTCGATCGAATGCGTGTAGATAGCCGCGTAGCAATCCGTAATGTCGGCCTGAAAGATATGCCCATATTCCAGCGACAATTC
>JANXQG010000548.1 GCA_025356915.1 Planctomycetota bacterium
GACGAATGTGCTTACGCAGGTGATGAGAAAGAGGAGTACCGGCAACCATATCCTGCGGCTGCGGGGGGGGTGGGGAGCGTAGTCCGCAAACTCCGGGATTGCGTCGACCAGGGTCAATTGCGGTGATTCAAGCGAATTGTACAGAGGCAGCGGGTTCAGTTCGTTGGCATCCATCGCGCTTTTTTGGAACCCTAACCGAATCTCTGATTTTTCGGAGCCATCGACTCAGAAAAATTTTCTGTTTTATTAGGGAATCTTGGGGAACCACCAAGTTGGGCAGCTTGGAAAATGGGGTAAGAAACTTCTTGTCCGGTGAATTCTAGCTTTTTCTGGGGGTACGGACAAGAGATGTCCTGTTGCGGGATATCGTCACAAAAGCTGTTGTTTCGACCGATGATTGTTCGTGGTACAATCTTTCGACGGAAATTTTTAATGTGACCGGCCAAACAGGGTGAACTGTAAAGTCTGGTAGTGGAAGCCTTGCGTATACTCTGCTCGGGCGCGAATAATACCAACCCGAAGCGCAAGCGAGGCGAGTAAACCGTTACCTCGCTTGCGCTTCGGGTTAGTATGCTGTTGGTGCAAAACCCCGGAATGTGCCCGTGCCGAGTATAGAGTCGAACCAGTTTGTTTTGTTCATTTGACGGAGTAGGTTATGGACCAATTATTGCGGGGGCGGCCCGCCGTGGTGATTACGGGGGCTTCGACGGGGATTGGAGCGGCTAGCGCGGTGGAACTCGCTCGTCGCGGCTTCTGCGTCTTTGCCGGGGTTCGCAAGGAGAGCGACGGCGAACGGCTGAAAGACCAATCGCCCAATATCGTTCCGTTGCTGCTGGACGTGACGGATGCCAGCCAAATCGCCGCCGCTAGGGAAACCGTGGGGTTGGCCGTGGGAGATGTCGGCTTGGTCGGCTTGGTGAATAATGCAGGAATCGTCGTCGCCGGTCCCCTTGAGATCTTGCCGCTCGATCAGTTCCGGCTGCAACTTGAGGTCAACGTCGTAGGGCTGATTGCCATTACGCAGGCATTCTTGCCGCTGTTGCGCAAGTCGCAGGGACGCATCGTGAATATGGGCTCGCTCAACGGCCGGGTTGCCTCGCCCTACCTTGCTCCCTACTCAGCTTCCAAGCACGCCTTGGAGGCCCTAAGTGATGCCATGCGTTTGGAACTTCGCGCCTGGAGGATTCACGTCTCGGTGATCGAACCTGGGGCGACGACGACTCCGATCTGGGACAAGTCGCTCGCTGCCACGGACGTCTTGGCCGATAAGGTGAGCGATGACGCCCTCGGCTTGTACAAGAGCGACCTCGATGCGATGCGGCAAGCGACGTTGAAGTTAGCGGATTCGGCCCTGCCGGTCGATACAGTCGTGCGTTGTGTCGTCCATGCCCTGACCGCGAAGCGGCCTTGGACCCGCTACCCGGTGGGCCTGAAGGTGAACCTACTCCTGCGGGCCTATAAGTGGGTTCCCGATCAGATTTGGGATTGGATGATTCAGCGATCCCTGGGACTGCCGAAGGTTTAGCCGCCATGAGCATCACTCGATCCAACTGCTAGCCGGATCGGATGTAGCAAAAACCGTGATGCTCTACCGGGCAAGCCAGTGGCATCCAATAATGAGGGAAGGTGGAGTCGCTCCTGACCCCTTTGTATCGAATGGTGCTTCACTGATTCAGGAGACAAAAATGGAAATACCGTTTACCGGAGAATGCTTTATACCTGGAAAAGGCTCCAAAATATGTGAGGAAGAGCATCTCGAAAGGTATAGGTTTGCCTCTAACTATGTTTGTGGGAAAAGAATTTTAGATATTGCCTGTGGTGCTGGTTATGGCTCAAATATATTATTACAAGCAAATGCTTCCTTTGTATTGGGGTGTGATATATCAGAGGTCAATATAATTTACAATATTAGCAATAATAAACATGACAATATTGAATTCAAAGTGAAGAATATTGAAAAACCTATATTGGAGGGCGAATTTGATGTTGTTGTGTGTTTTGAAACAATAGAACATGTAAATAATTTTAGATCAGCACTGGACAATTTGTATGTTTCGCTAAAGAAAGGTGGGAAAATAATTATTTCTTCTCCGAACAGGAAGGTAACTAACCCTTATTTAGGAATGGATGAAAGAGCATCCGACTATCATGTTCGAGAATTCACTATGGATGAATTTAGATTACACCTAACTGAAAGCCATTATAAAAGCATTGAAATTTATGGCCAACGACAGCAAAAATATTTTGACAACCCTTTTCTTGAGAAACATTATAAAAGATTTTTTAAGCCATCTAAAAATTCGAGTCCAAAAGTAGAAAAGATAAGAGAAGGGTTAGCTCCAGAATATTTCGTAATGGTTGGGACAAAATAGCATTGAGGTTGATTTCGAGTTCGCCGACCGCGGTTACAAAGGCGTTGTAAAAGAATAAGTTGACCAATTATCGTAGGACGGATTGACAATCCGTCCCGGAAAACAGGACGGATTGACAATCCGTCCTACGAGCAACCGCGCAAGTTATTGTTTTACAGTGCCAAAGAGCGGCTGGCCTGCCGCGGTGGGCTCGCGCAGATGGACGGGAAAGGTAGCTGTCTATACTCTGAAAAACCGGAAGAGCCTCAGTAATGCAACCCAGCGCGGACCATTAGGGTATTGCCAACGTCCACGTCCTCGCCAATGCTGGCAAGATGGATGCGGCGATGGAAGACATAGCCGATCTCAATCTGGGTGCTGGGAATAAAGCACCTTGACTTTGTTTCCATTCCCAGAAATACCCGCCAGTCACTGTAGCTCATTAGGTCGCTACTACCGTCCCTATGGCGAATGGCCCAGGTGCCGCCGCCGAGTTCACCCCCAAGATAGATCCATGACTCAATAGTCCACATATCGGGTAAAGCAGGTCCAATGAGTTGCGATTTTCCAACGCGCCAAGCGATCTTCGGTGCCGGAAAAACGAGTCGATACTCTGAGTCCGGATCTGGCTTCCATATAAACCCGGCGATCGGCAGGACTTGAATGTCGGGGCGATCGAGATACGCGGCACCAAGGACAAGCTGAAATGTCGGCGTCCAGTCGAAGATGCCGGAAACGTGCCCAGTGAACCGTAAGGCGCGGGTCGAGCTGCCGTCCCAATCGCTAAAGTAGCCTGGCTGCACGGCCACATCGGCCCGAAATCGATCGCCGATCTTCGGCAGCCAGCGGAACTCGGTGTAAACATCGTGGAGTTGAGCGGGAATGTCGAGACTGCTCGGCCCATCGAGCCAGTGCGTTGCAATACCCGGCGTGATAACCAGCGGGGCATCTTGATTGGGAAAGGGCACTCCCCAAACGCTCGTCAATTCCGCATCGTCCAGGCCGAATCCGTTGGAACCCATCCGCGGCAGGTAGGTGTTGACGAAGGAGAGCTTCTGGAACGATCCGCAACGATAGTCGCTTGGCGTCTTGCGACCGTCGGCGAAAAGAAGATCACCCAGGGTCATCGCTGGCGGGCATTGTGGTGGAGCAGGCTCGATCACGAATGTCTTGCCCATCGGAAGTTGGCAGGAGGCTTGCCCCGGCAGAACCTGCATGTCCGGTTGTTGGTAGAATGTCGGGTTCTGCTCCGAAAACGGGTTGTCCATGGGCGAATCCTGCGTAGCAGGCATCTGCGCCATGGCCAGGGAGGAAAGCCAGAGTAGCAGGCACACTCCGTGTGCCATCCGCCTCGAGGCCATCAGAACGACACTCCGGCATGGATGTAGAACGTGCCGTTGGGAGTGAAGGTACCCGGCAGGCCGCTGGCATAGACGAGTTCTCGCTGGAACGCATAGCCGCCTTCAACGAAACCTTTTTGGCCGGTGCAACGTGTGAAATCAACACCCAAGGCGACCCGCATATCGTCGTAGTCAACCTGGTCGATCGCGTTGCCTTCCGGTGGGGGTGCCGATCGCTTGACAGTCCATACCCCCCCGCCATATTCGCCGGCGAGATACCACCACCATTCCGTGCCGCCGCCGGTGGTGGCCAGTTGTTGGGTGAATTTGGGATTGGGGAAAAGGATGTCAAATCGCGTGACCGGGCTCGGTTTCCATACAAACCCGCCCGCCGGAAGCAGCTTGTACTTGACGCGGTTGAGGTACCAGATGCCGAGCTTCATGGTCAGGTTCGTGTCGGGAATGGCGATTACCGCCATGCCTTTGCCCTTGAGGCGAATGCTTTGGCTGGTGATCTTGCTGAAATCGGAGTAGATGCCCACGCTGGCATCCAATTCGGCACTGAACGCGTTGGGCACGAAGACGGGATTCCAGGCGGCGTCGAGATAGGCATCGTAGGTCCGTGGCGGCATATCTGCATAGCCAGGGGGGGTTGAGGAAGGTCCATCCCAGA
>JANXQG010000071.1 GCA_025356915.1 Planctomycetota bacterium
CTGGGCAGGCGAGCCGACTGCGGGACAAGCAAAGGCAATTGCCGAAATCGAGAAGCTGGGGGGCAAGATCCTCGCGGATGGAAAGAGTTCGGGCAAGCCCATGCAATCCGTCGATTTTGCGAGAAGCAAGGTAACCGATGCCGGGCTGGCGAGCCTCCAAGGATTGCCCCAACTACAATCGCTGAACCTGCGGGCAACTAAGGTGACGGACGTCGGGTTGTCAAACCTCAAAGGATTGCCCCAACTGCAATCGCTGAATCTGCGGGCAACCAAGGTGACCGACGTCGGGTTGTCAAACCTCAAAGGATTGACCCAACTCCAATCACTGGATCTGAAGTTCACTAAGGTCACTGACGCAGGGCTGGAGCACCTCCAAGGTTTAACCCAACTCCAATCGCTCTGCCTGGGGGGAGCCGGCATCACCGACGCGGGGCTGGTTCACCTCAAAGGATTGTCCCAACTCCAATCGCTGAACCTGTTAGAAACCACGGTTACCGACGCTGGATTGGTTCACCTCCAAGGTCTGACTCGGCTCCAATTACTGTACCTTGGGGGGGCCGAGATTACCGACGCTGGGTTGGAGCATCTCAAAGGGATGACATGGCTCAAATCGCTCTACCTCTGGAACACCCACGTCACTGGTGATGGAATAAAAGAACTTCAGAAGGATTTACCAAACTGCACGATTCACCCTTGAGCGGAAAATCGGCCTCGCAGAAGTTGCCCAGTAACGGCTCACGTGATAGGATTGTGGTGCTACGATACGAACTAACTAAAACCATTGGGGAATCAGAATAATGGCCATTGAGTTGTCTGAGAGTGCCGCGGCGGAAGTCAAGCGTTATATGGAAGCCGAGAAGGTCGAGCCGGGCTTTGCCCTGAGGATGGGAATTGCCGGCGGCGGATGCTCAGGCTTGCAATATAGCCTTGGTTTTGCAAATGATTTTGAACCTTCCGTCGACGCCCGCTATGAACAGCACGGCGTGGCGGTGATCACTAGCAAGAAGATGGCACTGCACTTGGACGGCACGCAGATCGACTTCAAAGACGGGCCGATGGGGCGCGGCTTTACGATCGACAATCCCAACGTCGCCAAGGCTGGCGGCTGTGGAAGCTGCGGCTGCCACTAAGACTTTTCACTTGCCTCTCGCCGCTTGGCTTCGGCCAGCATGGACTTGAGTTCATGGGCGAAGTCGTGTACATCTTCAAACCGCCGATAAACGCTGGCAAAGCGGACATAGGCCACCTGGTCGATCTCGCGTAGGTGCTTCATCACCAGCTCGCCGACATCGCGGCTTTCGATCTCGGGGTCCGAGTGACTTTCCAGTTCGTTCTGGACTGCCGTCACGACCGACTCGAGCTGGGCGTCACTGACCGGCCGCTTCCAGCAGGCCAACTCCAAGCCGCGCTTGATCTTCGTACGGTCGAACGGCTGTCGAGTGCCATCTTTTTTGATGACTTTGACGGACGCGCCCTCGATCCGCTCGTAGGTGGTATAGCGGAGATCGCAATTTGAACATGCACGGCGGCGACGGATCGCAAACCCGTCGTGGCTCGCTCGCGAATCGATCACGCGATCATCATCTTCATGGCAGGAAGGACATTTCATGAGAAATCCTAATACAACCCCCGAAAAAACCGGTCAGTGCTCTAAATCGTAAGTAAACGCGTAGCCACCAGGATAGGGGCGGAAATAACTTCCGAATTCTGAACGTCGGCTCCCACCGGCTTGACCCCTATCGTTCCGAAATTTGGTTGGTTTTGGATTTGGCTCTATGCGGCTTTTTAATTTTTGGCTGCCACTGATTATCGTAGATAACCACCAGCTTGTCGATAAGATTCTCAGGAGAACTGCAAAAGTCGCCGATCTAGGTCGTTTACCGCTGTTCCGGATCAGTTCGCGTAACGCACCGTTCGATGCTCCACCCACCCTACGGGGAGCCAGCAACGACAGCAGTTGGCAAGGTTATGATCGAGGCCGAGCTGTCCCATGGGTCGAACCTTGGTTGCTGTGAAAGCGGCTTAATGTCAGAAGCGTTGCGTTCGATTGGAATTCCTTGACGGTTGGTGCTTGTCAGAGATGGGCATCCACGCTACGATTAGGGGCGTTCCGATTGATTGAAATTTCCATCAGCTATCATGGGTTCGGCAGCTCGCTCAGGCAGCCGCCCTTGTTTGCGGTCCTTCGCCAAACACGATGACAACAATTGCCGACTATGGCGGTGGCGACTCCACCGGACTCGACCAGACCGCTGCGGGCCAGATCGTCACCGGACTCGTGCGCGACGATCTGGCAATGACCGCCGAAGACCGACAAGTCCTTCGCAAGCTTGCGGAACGGGTGGCGGCTATCGCGGCCTCCGAGAGAATGGCGGAGGTTCGACGCCTCTGGGCAAAAACCAATCGGCTCGAAAGAACCAGACCGCCGATCTTCTGCGACCCGGAAAATGGTTGGAATGAGATTATCACCGAGCGGCACATGCAGTGTCGGGGCAAGCTCGCCCGCCGTTGGGAAATGGACCTGCGCAAGGATATATTCTGGGGCGAAGTCATGGGCGACGACAAGCCGGTGGGCCCCTGTTTCAATGTTCCCTACACTGCGGCCACGGACGATTGGGGGCTTCAGTCGGTCTACCACAAGGGCGACGGAAATGGTTCGTATTCCTGGGAAGGTGCTATCAAAGACTACGCCGCCGACCTGAAGAAGATGCATTCCCCGCCGGTGGTAATCGACTGGGAAACAACCAACGGTTGCGTGCAGATCGCCCAGGACGTGCTCGGCGATCTTCTTCCCGTACGGCTGAAAGGCGTCTGGTGGTGGTCGCTCGGGCTGACGTGGCTTGCCGCCACTTTCCGCGGGCTACAGGACATGCTTTGCGACTTCATCGAGCATCCCGACGAGTTGAAGGAGTTGCTGTCGATCCTGTCGCGTGGGCAACTCGACAAGCTGGATTACCTGGAAGCCAACAATCTCCTGAGCCTCAACAACGACGGCACTTACGTAGGCTCCGGGGGATTCGGCTTCTCCGATGAACTGCCCCGGCCGGATTTTTCGGGACACGTCCGCACCGGCGACCTGTGGGGCTTCACGGAGAGCCAGGAGACACTCAACGTCTCCCCGGCGATGTATGAGGAGTTCATTTTCCCCTACGAAAAGCCGATCATGGAGCGTTTCGGCCTGACCTGCTACGGTTGTTGCGAGCCTCTGCATGGGCGGTGGCACGTTGTCAAGCAACATCCACATCTCCGCCGCGTCTCGTGCTCTCCATGGGTAAACGTGGAGAAAATGGCCGCCAATCTCGGCGACAAATACATCTTCTCCATGAAGCCCAATCCTGCCGCCCTGGCGGTGGCGGAACCGGATGAGGACGCCATCCGCAAGGGAATCCGGGAAAACCTGGAGAAAACCCGGGGCTGCGTCGTGGAACTTATCATGAAAGACAACCATACTTTGGCGCATCGGCCGGCAAATGCCGTCACCTGGTGCCACATCGCTAAGGAAGAAGCAGAGAATTTCACAAGCTAAGGAGAGACGGTCATGAAACTAGGTCTTGAATCCTTCAGCACGCGCAACAGTGGGCTGGATCCGCTGGGTGTGCTCGATTTCGCCGCGGAACTGGGCCTGGGCGGGGTCCTGTTCGAGCTTTCGCCGTTTCGGTCCTTCCGGGACGACGATCTCAAGCAGATTCGTCGCGCCGCAGAGGAGAAAGGGCTCTATTTGGAATTCGGCATGGGATCGATCCTGCACTGGCACCCCATGGCCGAAAAGGGGCGGCAACTTCTAGCTGAGGCGGGCTACAACACCAACGTCTCGGAGGCGCAAATCCTCATCCACCACTTGCACGTCGCCAAGAAACTGGGCTCGCCCATCCTTCGCTGCGTCGTGGGGAACTTTCTCACTCGCGATGAAGGGCACGACATGACCCTGCTGGCCGACCAGGCAGTCGCCATTCTGCGCGAGGCTTGCCGTGCGGCGGAAGACCTCGGCATCCGGATCGCCGTGGAAACCCATGCCGACTTCACCGTGCGGGAGCACGCCTCGATCCTGGCCCGTGTGAATAGCCCGGCCTACGGCTTTACGGTCGATTGCGCCAACCTGGCCTTCGATCTGGACAACCCCCTGCGGTTGGCCGAGATCGTCGCTCCTCGCGCCTGGACGACCCACTACAAGAACTACCGCATCATCCGCACCCGCGACGGCTTGGCACTGGAAAACTGTGCCTTGGACGAGGGGGAAATCGACATTGTCGCCATCGCCGAGCTGCTGGCGAAGCACAACCCGAACATCAATCTGAACATTGAAATCCACGAACAATATGCCCCGTTCCGGATGGACGTGCTGCGCCCGGCGTTTTGGGCAAAGCATCCGTCGCCGCCAGGTGACGGATTTGCCTGGTACATGGAAAAAGCATGGAACAAGGCCCCGCTAGAGAGCTTGCGCAGCGACCTTCCCGACGGTGCCAAGACGTGGGAGATCGAGAGCAGACAAATCCGGCAATCGGTTTGTTGGGCAAAGAAGGCATTACATCACCTCTTGGCAGAATAGCGAAGGAGCAATCTCATGTCGACCAGCAACGCAGCGTCCCAAGCCTCGAAGGAACTCCGTATCGGTTTGCTCGGATGCGGTTTCATGGGCAAGTGCCATACGAACGCCTACAAGAAGATCCCCTACATTTACCCGGCGGCGAAGATCAAACCCCGTCTTGCGGTGCTTTGTGACGCGAAGGCCGAGCTTGCCGAGCGGGAGGCCGCTCGTTACGGCTATGAGGCGTTCTGCACCGATTGGCAACAGCTTGCCGCTGACCCGCGGATCGACGTGCTCGATAATTGCTGCCCCGATCCGCTCCACCCCGAACCATGCATCGCCGCCTTGAAACAAGGCAAACACGTCATCTGCGAGAAGCCGATGGCGGTTTCCGTGGAAGCCGCCCGGCGGATGCGGGACGCGGCCGCCGTGGCGACGGGCAAGTCGATGTGTACTTTCAATTATCGCTTCATGCCCGCTGTGCGATTGGCGAAGGATCTGATTTCAGAAGGCCGGCTTGGCAAGATTTACCACTTTCGCATCCATTACCTGCAAATGTGGGGGCACGATCCTTCCTTGCCTCCCGAGAAGAGTTGGGCTTCCGCCTGGCCGCACTCGGGTGCCTTGCAAGGAATCGGCAGCCACGCCATCGACCAGTGCCGTTTCTTGGTCGGCGAGATCGCGAGCGTTTCAGCCTTGGTGCGGGCCTTTCAGAAAGAGCGGGCCTTACCCAGCGTGGGCTGCCCGCCTGAGATCACCTCCGACGAAGGCAATGCTGCGCTCCTCGACTTTGATAACGGTGCCATCGGCGTCCTGGAATCCTCGGTCGTGGCCACGGGACGCAAGAACGCACTCGTCTGGGAGGTCAACGGTTCTCATGGTTCGCTCCGTTGGGATCTAGAACATCCCAACAGCCTGTTTGCCTGCCTCGCCACCCCCGGCGACGACCGGCTGTTAGGCTTTACGGAAATCTCGGCCACGG
>JANXQG010000697.1 GCA_025356915.1 Planctomycetota bacterium
GTGCGGAACGCGAATAATTGTCTACTTCTGCACCTAAACCGGAAGAGCCCAAAAAGTTGGCCTTCACAGACGATCGGAGCCGGTTTAGTGACCCCTCAGCAATTCATCGCCAAGTGGCAACGGGTGACGCTTACGGAGCGGAGCGCATGCCAGCAGCATTTTCTCGACTTGTGCGAACTATTGGGCCAACCGAAACCGGCCGCAGCCGATCCCGAGGGAACCTGGTATACCTTTGAGAAAGGCGTGGCAACCAGCGAAGATAAACAGGGCTGGGCCGACGTTTGGATGCGCGACCACTTTGGCTGGGAATACAAGGGAAAGCATAAGGATCTCAAGGCCGCCTATACGCAACTGCAATTGTATCGGGAGGCACTAGAAAATCCGCCTCTGATGATTGTTTGTGACATGGACCGGTTCGAGGTCCACACGAATTTCACCGGCACCGCCAAGCAGAAGCACCTTTTCGACCTTGCCGGGCTGGCCGATCCCGCCAACCTCGACATCCTCCGCCAAGTCTTCACCGATCCCAACTCCCTCAAGCCCGGCATCACCAGCGAGGCGATTACGGTCGAGGCGGCCGAACGCTTCGCGAAACTGGCGGACGGGATGCGGGACCGGGGGATTGAACCACTTCGTGCAGCCCACTTCCTGATGAAGCTCATGTTCTGCATGTTCGGTGAAGACACCTTGCTGCTGCCGGCAGGGCTGTTCGGAAAACTACTCGACAACGCCAAAGCCAACCCGGCCTACCTGCCTCGGCGGCTCGAATCGCTCTTCAAGGCGATGGCCAGCGGCGGCGACTACGGCAACGATACGATTGCCTGGTTCAACGGCGGACTGTTCGCCGATGCCGACGTGATTGCGCTCACGCAAGAGGAGATCAACTCGCTGGTCGTGGTGAACGACAAAGATTGGTCGTGCGTCGAGCCGTCGATCTTCGGCACCCTCTTCCAGCGAACGCTCGATCCGGCCAAGCGGTCTCAGATTGGTGCCCACTTCACGAGCCGCGCCGACATCGAGGATCTTCTCAAGCCCGTCCTGCTGGCCCCGCTCCAGCGAGAATGGGCGGAAGTCAAGCGGAAGTGTGAGGAGGAGCTTTGGCCCAAAGTGGTCAAGGCAAGCCGCGCGCGAACGAAAGGTCTGTCCGACAAGGATAGCCCGCAACGCAAGGCGTTTGACCGGGCGATCCTCGACTTCATCGGGCGGCTGGCCCACGTAACGATTCTCGACCCGGCCTGCGGCTCCGGCAATTTCCTCTACGTGGCACTCCACATGCTCCTGGACCTGGAGAAGGAGGTCATCGCCTACGCCGCCATGCGGGGTTTATCGCTCGTTCCGCAGGTGAATCCCGCGCAGCTTTACGGGCTGGAAATCAACGTCTACGCGCAGCAGCTTGCCCAGGTCGTGATCTGGATCGGCTATCTGCAATGGATGCACCACAACGGCTTCAAGATGCCCAACGATCCGGTGCTGGCCCCCATCGACACGATCAAGCAGATGGACGCAATTCTCGACCTCTCCGACCCAGAGCATCCCAAGGAGCCGGAGTGGCCGGAAGCGGAGTTTATCGTGGGCAATCCGCCGTTCTTGGGTGGAAAACTGCTGCGAAAGAACCTGGGCGACGATTACGTTGACGCCATGTTCAAAGTCTGGGGAGAGCGTGTGCCGCGAGAGGCCGACCTGTGCTGCTACTGGTTTGAAAGGGCGCGTGCGCATATCGAAAATAAGAAATGCCGTCGTGCCGGGTTGTTGGCGACGCAGGGAATACGGGGCGGTGCCAATCGTAAGGTGCTGGAGCAGATCAAGGCGAGCGGCGACATTTTCTTTGCGGAGAGCGACCGGAATTGGGTGTTGGACGGGGCCAACGTCCATATTTCCATGGTCGGGTTTGATGCAGGCGAGCAGACCGACCGCATCCTAGACGGCAAGCCCGTCGAGAGCATCCACCCGAATCTGCGGGCCACAGCCAACACCACCGCGGCGAAGCCGCTGGCCGCCAATCTCGACCTGTCCTTCATGGGCGACACGAAGGGCGGTGCCTTCGACATCGCGGAAGCTCTGGCCCTGGAAATGCTCCGCGTTCCTAACCCACATGGCCGCCCGAACTCAGACGTAATCGTGCCGTGGATCAACGGGCTGGACGTGACCCGCCGGCCGCGCGGCATGTGGATCATTGACTTTGGAGTGGACATGGGCCAGGAAGACGCCTCTCGATATGAGCGGCCATTCGAGCACGTACAGCGGGAAGTCCGGCCCGAGCGAGAGAAGAACAAGAGGCAGGCGTACCGGGAGCGATGGTGGATTCACGTCGAAGCACGGCCGGCGATGCGGGCTGCGCTCGGTCCACTGGGGCGATTCCTTGCGACCACGACAGTCTCAAAACACCGCCTGTTCGTATGGTCGGTCGTGCCTATAGTGCCGGACCATCAGTTGATCGTTTTCGCCCGGTGCGATGACTACTTTCTCGGCGTGTCGCAGTCTCGCGCACACGAAGTGTGGGGACTCCGGCAGGGGACGCGACTTGAAACGCGGCCTCGCTATACGCCAAGCACGTGTTTTGAGACCTTCCCCATGCCGGCCACGACCGAACCGCAGCAAGCTGCGATTTCTGCCGCCGCCAAAGAACTGGACGATCTTCGCTGCCGCTGGCTGAACCCACCGGAGTGGACGAAGACGGAAGTTTTGGAGTTTCCCGGATCGGTCGAGGG
>JANXQG010000004.1 GCA_025356915.1 Planctomycetota bacterium
ACGCAAAGATATAGAATCTTTCTTTGCGTTCTCTGAGCTCTTTCGCGGTGAATACTATACTGTCCGCGGCTGAGATTGTCCCAATCCATACCAACCCGAAGCGCAAGCGAGGCAAAGACTTAGCAAACTCGCTCGCGCTTCGGGCTGGTGTCAGTCTCAACCGCGAGCAGTATAATATAATCCGCATTCCTCACCCAGGACCGGAATAGCCTTTTATGGAAAACCATCTTCCCTGCCAATTCACCTCAACGCCCCCTAAATTCATTTATTTCGATCTAGGCAAGGTGCTTGTCGATTACAGCTTTGAGCGGATGTTTCGGCAGATGGGCGACGCGGCCGGGATCGAACCCCAGCAGGTGCAGGCCGTGCTAGCTGCGGGCTTGCAATTGGACTACGAAACTGGAATACTCGACAGTCGAGCAGCCCACGAGGTCTTTTGTCGCCAGACCGGCACACGGCCCGACTACGAAACATTTTCGCTTGCCTGCAACGACATCTTTACGCCGATCGACAGCATGCTGCCGGTGGTCTCGCAACTTTACCAGGCCGGCCATCGCCTGGGCATTCTTTCCAACACTTGCGAAGGCCATTGGAACCATTGCTTGCAGCGTTACACCATGCTTAGCGAATTCTTCTCGGTCCACGCATTGAGCTTTGAGATCGGTGCTTTGAAGCCCGAGACGGCCATTTTTCGCAAGGCAGCCGAGCTTGCCGGCTGCCAGCCCGAAGAGATATTCTACATCGATGACATTCCCGGACATGTGGCCGGTGCGCGGAGCGTAGGCTTTGATGCCCTTGTGTATACGTCGACTGCGGAGTTGGTGAAGGAGCTAAGGAAGCGGGGAGTAAATCTCAGCGTACAATAGTGAGAAGGTTGTCTAAAACCGATGGCTAGGGAATGAGTTTCTTCAATTCGGCCTCAATCTCCGCGGTCTGGATACTTCGATTCACGACCTTCCCTTGGGCATCGACGAGGATCATCGTCGGGACGGTGATAATGCCCAGGGCATTGGCTGGCCGGCTATCCTGGCCGCCTTCTTCGTGGATTTGCGGCCACGGCAAGGGATTTTCGGCCAGATAGGCATTCAGCGTCTTGGCATTGGTGTCGACGCTTACTCCAATCACGGCAAACGAGCCGCGATATTTCGTAACAAGCTGCTTGAGTGCCGGCATGTCGTTCTTTACCGACTCAGACCAGGTTGCCCAGTACTGGATGAGTACCACCTTGCCGCGATAGGAAGCCAGATCGACCGTTTCACCGCCGAGGCTCTTGCCGCTAAGGTTCAGCAGCGTGCCAACGGAATCAATGCGGCGGGCGGCACCGGCTGCCTTCTTTGCCTGCGGCAAATCGGCGAACTCGCGGCCGATCCGCTCGTACCACTTCTTCGCATCTTCATCCTGCCCGGCATACTCCCGCGCAATCCCCAGTTGGAGCATGGCCTCGACCGCGTCGGGACTCGTCGGGTATTCGGAAATAAACTGATCGAGCTTCTTCGGCCAGTCCGCCTGAATCTTGGCCACGTCGGCCTTGGGGGCGGATATCGCTTGGACGTAACCGGCCGTCATCAGGCGAAACTTGATGTAGGCCGCCAGATTCTTATCGGTATCTCTTTGGGCACTTTCCCAGAGGGCCTGTAAGCGTTTTTCGCCGTCGGACAATTTGCCGGATTGCACACCCGCACTGAGTGTATCGGCTAACTGCCGCGACCAGAGGATCCGTTCTTCGGATGTTTTGGCGTGGTCAATGAGCTTCTGGATGATCTCCACCCGACGCGGATCGCCAGGTTCCATGCCTTCCATTTCGGCGATAACCTTTTGCGATTCCTCGCTGGGGCCAACCCCCGCAGCACCCGATCGAGCACTTTGTGCCGCCTGGAAAAAGAAGCCCGTCGCAGCAACTTCCGGCTGACCTTCGCCGCTGATGACCGGTGGGTCGATCGTTTTCCACGTGCTGCCAACGCGGATTAATGTGCCGATCTGAACTTGCGTGTGCTTGTCGCCGGTTTGCACGATAGCCACGACGTTCTCATAGACCTCGATATCGCGAGTCGAATCGTCGCTGCCCGCCGGTACGACCCCGGGGTGGCTGCCGCTGAACTGGACCCATTTCGATTCGGGCATGACGGTCTTCTGTCGATCGGCCAACGTGCGGAAATCGATCCCCGCCTTGGCGACCTTGCTAGCCACGGCTTCGCTTTTAGCCTTGCCTAGCCCAAGCGACTGGAGTTCCTCGGACGCCAGCAGCACACGAACGAAACGATCGTTGTCGCGATTGGCCACCGCGGCAATTATTTCAGCGGTGACCTCTTCCGCCGAAATTGATTTCCAGGTCGTGAGCTTGCCGTTGCCAACCGTATCGACACCCCAACGGGTGCCCGCCGTATTGAGCCAGCGAAACTCATCCTTCTTGCCCCCCGGCTTGGTGGCAATATCACGGTAGACTTCGACGCCGTCCTTGTAAAAACTCCACTGATCGACCACATTATCGCCGTTGGTGTCGAGGAATTTCCGGAGGAGGGTGCCTTCCGGGCTCTCGACAATCCAACCGACGTGATCACCAATCTTCTTGGCCGAAACCTTACAACGAGGCACGTCCTCGGGCTTTGGCCTGTCGTAATCGACCCCATCCTGGCTAGGAGCCACTTGCAGAACTTGTGCGGCCGTGGCACTGGCGGCCAAAACCGGCCTTGAACAACACAGCAGGGCCACAGCACCAATAAAACAGCCGGCGGCAGCAGAGAAATTACGATTCATGATCTCGATCCTTTCCTAAACCAATCGATATTTTTTGCATAGTCGGTTTTTTTGGCCATGAGGTCAAGAGCGCGCAGAGGGATTTCAGCAGTTTAGACACTTCGCGTGCCTGAAAATGCTACAATTGGACTAAATTACTCGGGGACCGGGGGTTTGACAGCCCCGGGCTGTGATATACAATCCTATTAATAGTACGGTTGGCACGGGGCAACCGCTTCGGTTGGATTAACAGTACATCTCCCCGGAAGACATTTTCCATCCGATGGGGGGTGGACCGGGCGCATAGCTCAGTTGGTTAGAGCGCTGCCCTGATAAGGCAGAGGTCCCAAGTTCGAATCTTGGTGCGCCCACTACATAAAGCCTTGTGAGTCAACGACTTACAAGGCTTTCTTCTTGCGATACCGTAGATGGCTCTTCTGGTTATGAGTGCGGAACGCGAGTAATTGATACAGGTCGTCTACTTCTGCTCCGGCGTGAAGTCGACGAGCGTCCAATACGTATTGCCTGCCCGTGGAGCCCGTGCCACGATCTGCACACGGTCTGCTTCGGGCACGGTCGCCGTCACGCGATAAAGTTCCGCGTCATCGGCCGCTCGCTCCATCGGAATCCACTTTTCCTGTCCGATCCGCAATTGCACCTGTTCGGCACCATGCACGCGGATCTTGAATTCCTGGGCCTTGCCGGCGGGCAGCGGAACGTAAAGAGGACTTTCCAAGTAGGAGTCCATTGTGCCGACCGAGCCGTAGGTCTCGGCAAACTTCCAATCCATGCCCGCGTTGGCCTCGAACTCCAGCACACCCGCTTGCCAGTACATGCCCTGGTCATTGCGGGACTTCGTGAAAAGCCTCACACCCCAGCAGCCGGCCTTGGGGAAGGTCACCAAGACATTTGCCCCCTTACGATCGCGGCGGACAATAGTTCGTCCTTTGAACTTGTCGGTGCTGTCTGGCTTTTCCAGTTGTACTGTCAGCAAGATGTTCTCTGGCACGGTCAGAGTGAACTGCACCGAATCGCCCGTCGGATGCAGTCGTCGCAGGGCGGTCGCCAACTTCAACCCTTGCTCGAAGAAGCGGCCTTCGAGGAACGGTAGTTGTGCAAACTCCTCCGCCGTGAGGGGCCGTTCCAACAATTGCCACTTCGCATCGGTCGGAAAGTGCTTATGGAGAAACTGCCATGGTTCGGCATAGAGATACGCAGTGCCATACTGCTTATGGTAGGTTTTCCCTTCAATGTGCCCCGCATCCCACGTCACATCGATCAGGTACCAGTGTTCCTGGATTCTCACTGCGTTCCATGCGTGATTGGGCTCTCGGACGTTTTCAGCACGGCCGATCATGAAACCATAACCGCGGCCGGAGCCGGAGATCACTTCGCAGGGAATGGCGGCGATCTGGCACATTTTCTGAAGCAGTTCCGCGTAACCTTGGCAGAACGCCTTGCGGCGGGTGAGCGTATCTTGCCACGATGACCCTTCCAGTCGGCCCGCTAGGAAGGACTCAATATCGTAGTCGATGTTGTCGGCAATCCAATCGTGCAGAATCTTGACTTTGAGAAAGTCGTCCTTGACATCGCGGACAAGCCGGCGAACGAGCGGCTCGATCGTCTCTTTGGGCTGCGTGAAGATTGCCTGACGGATCTCTTCCGGAACACTGCTGATCTGTGTCTCGGGCTTTCCCGTACGATATGCGGCCACATCGGCACTCGCGGCTTGCATGCAAAAGAGCAAGGCAGGAAGCACGAAAAGGTTGGTTAAAAAAACTCTCGCCAATTTGTACTCATTCCTTGCTCACTTACTGGGCCGCACCGGGATAGTGGCATCGGCATGAGGGATCATTTTCTGTTCGTCCAGCCATACCAGCATCTTGGCTCGGATGGAATCCCACAGCGCACCCCAGAGGGCGTTGAGGGTATGCTCGCCCGTGGTCAGCTCCATGTACTCCACCGGCACGCTCTTGGCCTTCAGGGCTTGGACCATCATCCGGCTGTTTTCCACCGATACGCAGGTGTCGCGCACGCTGTGGGTAATGAACATTGGCGGGGTTTTGTCGGTCACCTGCTTTTCGGCGGAAAACCGCTCCACCAGCTCCGGTTTGGGATTGCGGCCCATCAGGTTTTCCTTCGTTCCTTTTTCGCCGCCATGGACCTGCTTGTCGCCCATCGTGATGACCGGGTAGACGAGGATCACAAAATCGGGCCGACAGCTCAACCGGTCAATAGGGTCGGCCGCTTTGGGATCACCGGCATCAAAGAGTGTGCCGGCCGTGGCGGCCAAGTGCCCGCCCGCCGAGAAGCCCATGATACCGACGCGGTCGGGATGGATGTTCCATTTTTTGGCGTTGGCACGCACCGTGCGAAGGGCGCGTTGCGTGTCGAGAAGCGGTATGGCGGATCTCCCTTTCGGAAACCGGTACTCCAGCACGATCCCTGCGATGCCATGCGCGTTGAGCCACTTGGCGACGTTGTGTCCCTCTGCGTCAATCACCAGGCCGCCATACCCGCCGCCCGCGCAAAGCACCACCGCCGCCCCATTGGCCTTAGCGGGGTCAGGCAGGTGGACGGTAATGGGCGTATTAACTACCTCGAACGAACCGTCGCCCACGGGGGCCTGCTTTGGCCATAGGGAGAGCTTTTCGGGATTGGGTGCCGCCTGCAATGTGCCGGCGAGCAAGGAAGCAACAACCATAACGGCCACAGCCGCCGGCAGAGATGTCCAACGAAGACGATTACAGAACGATACGATGCGGTATATAGCGGTCTCCCCATTACGGTTCTGATGATTTTGCCTATGCTGACATTGGCTGACAACTTAAAACATAATACCATCTCGACATGTGCCCGTCCACTGGCCTGAGTTAGGCTGTGGACACCCCTCACCGCCTTGGTCGAGCATGACGACTGGACCGATGACCGGCCTGGCGACATGCACGATTCGGCCTCGGTCATAACCTTGCCAACTGCTGTCATTATGCCCGTCTAGCCAGCCTCAACTCCTATAAACGGCCTTCTGGAATCCCTCTCAGGTCTTTCCTACAGGTATGTCGATGTCAAATCCTGCCGGTCACGGATGATGCGACGGTTGCAAAGCATAGGCAAAATCGAGAAAGTCGAGACCCTTTGCCGGCAGATCCCCACTGCCCACGTAATCCGCGTAAATAGGCCACGGATGGAAGGCAAGACCGCGCTCCCCAATCCCAAAAAGCCTCCCCCGTGGCCAGAACCAGCCCCCAGCCCTCGACCCTCAGGCTCTATCCCGAGCCTGCCACCCGCGCCGCAAAATACGCCAGCACCACTGTAGCCAGCCTGCCTGATGTATTGCAAGCTTTCCAACGAGCAACCGGTTGGTCGCTGCAATACGCAACTGGACCGGCCCCCAAAACCTCCAACACGAAATCGACGGCCGAATTGAGTTGGTCCGCACCGGTCAACCCGGGCCATGGAACCTCTCCTGGACATCTCACTCTCGGTATCGTCGAAGGTGAAGTAAAATCGTCGCCGGTCTCAGAGACGGCTCTCGAAGTTCAACCAAAATCGCAGCCGGTCTCTTTTGAGACTGCTCGCGGCTTCGCATCTGCAATCGGCGGCATGTTGGAAGAAATTCTACAACTTCGCCGCGCCCTGGTCGAGCGCGAGGCGGAACTTGCCGCGGGCGTGCCCTTGGTGCCGCACCCGGATGAACCCGAACACCTGGCCAACCGGCTCCAAGCCGTCTTGCGCGGCGGAGCCCAGGCCGTAGACTGCCATGCGGCAGCCTTATATCTACTAGACGAGGCAACCAGCAAGCTAAAATTACGGTCTTGTTGGGGACTGCCTTTGGATCGGCTCACGGCCCCACCTCGAACTTTAAAGGGTGCCGTGGCCGATCTGGAATCATTGCTGGGGCACGCGGTCGTACTGGAAGACGTGCCGATGATGCATCACTGGCGGGCACCGGAAGAGTTTGCCGCCGCTGTCTGCGTGCCCATTTCGACATCCACGACGATCCTCGGCACGCTGTGGATGTTTTCCAACGCTAAACGGGATTTCACCGCGTCGCAGACGAACATCGTGGAAATAGTCGCCGGACGCGTGGCTGCTGACCTGGAACGGGAAATGCTCTGGCAGGAGGGCTTTGTCGCGGCCGCAATCAAGAAGCAGATCGCCGCAGCCGAGCGGATGCAGCGAAACCAACTACCGACAGTCGCGCCGCTGCTGGACCATTGGGACTTGGCTGGCTGGACCGCACAGGCCGACTCTCTAGGTGGTGATTTCCATGACTGGTTCTGCCTGCCCGAGGGGTTGCTGGCAGTGGCGGTCGGTCATGCGATGGACGGCGGTGTCCAGGGAGCCATAGCGGCCAGTGGCCTGAAGGCGGCATTGCGTGCCCACGGACAGTATTATCGCGAGGCACAGCAGACTCTCAAGCGGCTGAACCTGACGCTCTGGACCGGTTCGGCTGGCGACCAACATGCCACGCTCTTTTACGGCTTGATCGAGACGACAACCGGCCGGATAAGTACCGCTTCCGCCGGACACCAGGCTGCGTTGGTGATTCGGCCCGATGGATGGGAGTCGCTGACCCAGATTTCCGCTCGGCTGGGCGAGGGACCGGAATCGATTTACGAGCAGACCGGCTATGAATTGGAGCCTGGCGAAACGCTTGTTCTCTGTACCGATGGTACCCTGGACACGCCCGGGGTTGATGGCAAACCGCTGGGCGAACTGGGCATCGGCAAGCTTTTGCAAGCCATCCACGACCTGCCTGCGGCCGAGATGGCGGCAATCCTTCGCCGGCAACTCGATAATCTGGCCAGCCCGGAGATTGCCATGCCAGGGAGGGGGCAGGATCGGACTGTGCTGGTGGTGAAGCGGCGAAAATAACGCGATTCTACGGTTCTAGGTACAGAAGTAGGGTAGGGAGAGTGAAACGAGCCCCACCAAAAGCGGACCCCAACAGAAAGTCCGGGGTCTGGTACCGGCTTGACGTTACGATCTATTGAGGTAGACTAAGAGAAATGATGACTGCCTCTGCGGGAATGGCGGAATTGGCAGACGCGCTAGGTTGAGGGCCTAGTGGCCGCAAGGTCGTGCAGGTTCAAGTCCTGTTTCCCGCACTCTTTACCAGATAAGGACTTACGGCGAATTGCCGTGAGTCCTTTTTGCTTTGGAGATACCCTTGGAGATACCTTTCTTGGGCCTGGTTCAGACTGGGGTAACACTTTTTCGACTGCGCATGGCGACGAGTCGCGACGCAACTTATTGCAGCACAATTCGTTAGCACATCAGTACGCCAGCATTGGCGTCGAAAAAGTGTAACCCTATACCTCAGAAGACTGAACCAGGCCCTTTTTCATTTGCTTCGGTTATGCCTTCTGGGAAGAAAGTATGGATTAGGCAGGCTTTAAGGTCGAAGATATCTGAAAGTAGCTCGTTTGTTGCCAATGCAGGGCCCTTTTAGTGCCCACCCAATAGCGGAAGGAACCCGCGATGAAGGCTTGGAAAATTGCTGCTTGCGTATCGTGTTGTTTGATTCTGACAACTGGTTGCAGTATGCGCCAGAATCCATACTACAATTGCGGGCCTGTCTGGTCCCGAGGTGCTTGTCTGAATTGCAACCCCGATTATCGGGCAGGGTCAGTTCTTAATCGTGATGGGTCGGGCGATCTGGTAGCGAACATTCCCAGAGCTACCAAACCCGCTCCGCGAGACACCCAACCTGTACCTCGTGTCGCACCATCGGCCCGGGTCACGGCACACGGATCCGATGGACCTGCGTCACAAGTTCGAGCGACAACCGTTGCTCAACAGCGACGGACTCCAAAACATGCACCGGCCGAACGCCAAACTACTCAGGCGCCAAAGAGTACGGTCATGCCGGAGGCTCCCGCACAAAATAACCTGCCGCCGGGTACGGTTCCTGCGCCCCAGGGGACCAAGGAAGGCGACACTCGCATCTTATCGGTAACGGACCGGCGATTGGACGAACTCCAGGAGAATCCAAAACCCATGGCGGCCAAAGGCAAATCACCGCAACGCACGACGGAGAAGCCGAGTGAAGATCTTGGCGGTTGGCGGCCCGTGGCACCCTATCAAGATCCCACCAAAACCGCAACCCAGTTACGCGGAATCGACCGTTAAGATTCCCCTTATCTACAATCCGCGGTTCAGCCCGATCTTTTCAACGACGGCCAATTCTCGTCGGGCAGCGCCGGTGAAGAGACAGAAGCCGAGGAGCCCAAGGCCAGCCAGAGTGACCATCCGTCCACGAAAGAGGCTGTCGGGATGGAACTCCAGGCGGACCTCGGAATTACCCGGCTCGACGACGCACCCAAGAAAGTCGCCATTGACTCGATAAACGCGTCCGGGGCTGCCGTCGATCATGCACTGCCAGCCGGAATGGTAGCTCTCGGCAATCACCAACAACTGCGGCGACGAACAGCAGACCTTCACGGTTATTTGCCCGGCACGGTGCTGAGCCAACGTAGCCGTACCCGGTTTGCCCGGCGGCATGGCCAGCGCGTACTGACAAAGAGCCTCGCGCCGAATATCGATCTTCGCCAGATCCTCGGCCGGGTTATTGCTTTGCACGACGCGTGTCACCAAACGTACCAACGGCAGCGGATCGGGTACTTGCATCCAGTTCTCATCATAGGGTATAAGACCCTCGATGACAGAGGTCGAAGGGCTGCGATGGACCCAGCCCGTCGAAGCTACTCGCAGAGCCGACAGTTGAAAGTAGTCCAACGACTTGCTCGGCACCAAGGCCGCATAACCGTCGGTTCGCGACCAGCCAGCCAGCGTCATCTGATTGCCGATCACCGAGGATTCATTGCGGCCGTAAGCGGGTGGAGCAAAGACCCGCTGGGCATCGGGACTGCGGTTATCGCACTGGCCAGGCGGAGCCACGGACTGAGCCAACAGGCCGTCGAGCTTGGTGTTAGGCTCATCCAGCGTGCAACTCAGTCCGTAATAGCCCAGGTCGGCGGCCATGAAGAGGATCAAGCCGACCAATGCACCGCGGACGCCTTGCGAGGCGGCGATCACCAGCAGTGCGGCGGCGGCCATGAGCAAGGGGCCCACGAGGATCCGCGGCAGCGAGGCCACCTGATGACCCGATTGCAAGATCAATCCAGCCACGGCCACCGCCAAGCTGACCAGGACGGTTGCGCCCAGTATCTCGAATTGCCGCCACAGTGCGGCGGCACGCCTTTGCCCGGTGAGAATCGGCAGATGACGCTGGATCTTCTGCTTTTCTCGCGCATTGCGCTCGACGAGTACAAAGCCGATAGCAGCCAGCACCGCCATGGCAAACTGGAATAAGACCGTGTAACGGCAAGAGAACTGGAACCAAGCGGCCCAGGGGATGGAGTTCTGCAAACGCACGATTTGGCCTTGGCTGTCCAATGCCAACAACAGTGCTAATGTGGCAAAAGCGGCCGTTACCTGGGCTAAACGCTTCAAGGGGCCTAGGTCGCTGCGGCGAACGAGAACCCAGAGGGCCAGCATCAACGGTACTGCCCCTACGTAAAGGCTCAGTTCGCGAGCATTTCCGCCAAAGACTCGATCGACCGGCAGGTAGGGTGCCACGAGTTGGATCAGATTGATGGGGTGAAGGGCCGCGCCTTCGGGTATTTGGTCGCCGTTTCGCGTACTTTGGAAGAGGGATTCCAGCGTGGGTAACAATTGGACTGCCCCGACCAGCAGGCCGATTCCCTTGGCAAGTATCACGCGCGATGACGAGTTCCGCCGGCAGCCGATACAAACGCGGCACGTCGGCATGGTTTCGCAGCCGTCGCGAGGCGAATATCTCCGCGTCAGGAACAGAAAAAGCGTGAAACCGGTTTCGGTCAAGAGCGAGAACCAAACGTATTGTGGGCAACCTAGCAGCATCTGCGATCCCGTCAAGAGGGCCAGAAAGGCTTGCGCGAGAGCCACTTTCCATCGCTTTGCATCGACCATAACGATGTCGATCATTGCCAATAGCCAAGGGATGTGTGCCACGGCCGCCACCGCGTTGGGATGGACGAAATGCAATAGGTTGAAACTCGAAAACGTAAAAGCCAGACTACCCACCATGGCGGCGTCCCGCCGCCGTAACCGGCGATACAGCAAGAAGTACATCCCTGAAAGCATCAGCGGATAGCTGCTCAGGTATTCCCAACCGAGCGCGGCAGGAAAGGGCAGATAACGATAGAGGAAGCGGTGCAGGGGATGGTATGTGCCGAGTTGGCCCTCGCCCGTGAGGTAAAAACCCGAGTAGACGTCGGGCATCCAGTCGAAGGGTTCGCCGTGGGCCAATTGTTCCGCATAGAATGCCCGTGCTGGCAGATGATAATTGCCCAGATCGTCGGTCGTATAGAGACCGCCCGCGAAGAAAGGCATGGCCAGAATCGACAGCAAGATTATTGCGGCCAGCAGTGACCATGCGAACAGGTCGCGCTCATTGTGTGCCGAAACGTGAGGTAGGAAATTGCCGAGGCGAAACGACATTGCTTGCACCCATGAAGGATACCGACGCCCACTTGTGAATAATATGCGTAGGCGCAGATCCTCTCCTTCACAAGGATAGGTCATAAATTAGTTTCTGTCGCGGAAAAGCAGGGTG
>JANXQG010000019.1 GCA_025356915.1 Planctomycetota bacterium
CAGACGCCGATAGGCCGGGTTCACCACCTGCGTGGTCTCATCCAAAGCTTCCAGGCCGCGGTCCACAAGTCGGTCCAAGGCATAATGTTCTCGCATGTAACGAAAGAAATTTTCCTGCGACCAGCGGGAGAACATCACCCCAGACATCGCAGCCCTGGCCAGAGCAGCGAGGCATTCTCGCGTAGATATTGCCAGCGAAAATAATACCGCCGAAAGCATTTCGCCAGCAGCCACTCGATCCGCTCCGGCGTGAGGTGGTCGTACTTCAGCAGCGGCGTATATACGTTGAAACGGCTGTAATCGAGATCGGCCATGCGATCTCGCATCTGCGTGAAAAATGGCGTACCCGGATAGGGTGTGACCACATTGAAATTGGCGAACGTCGGGCCTAGGGCGATCGCATGGTCGCGGACGCGACGGATCGATGCTTCGGTATCTTCGGGGAACCCGATCATGAACCCGGCCACGGTGCGAATACCAAGCTCACGGCAACTGGCAATGAAGGCGTGCTGCCGGTCCTGGTCGATTGTCTGCCGGTGATAGTTCTCAAGCGTTGGATCGCTGGGAGTTTCGATGCCGACCGTCACGCTCGTCAAACCGGCACGCTTCATCAATCGCAACATTTCCGGCGGCAAGAGTTCAATGCGGCTCTCAATCGAGAATTGAATCTTCCGTGGCAGCCGCGCAATCTGCTCGATGATGCGGGCGGTTCGCTCGCGACTGAGACCGAAAAGCGGATCGCGGAACTTGAACGATTGAAAGCCCCAGCGGCGGATTCCGTGCTGGATTTCATCAACGACCGCCTCCGGATCGCGGAAGCGCGTGGTGCTGTCCAGCACCAGATAAGGGCAATAGTTGCACTTGAAGCGGCAACCGCGACTGGCCTGAATCAGCCCCGTGGGAAATCGCCAGAAATCGTAGCCAATGCGGAAACGCTCGGGACTGAATAGCGACCAATCTGGCAACGGCAGACGATCGAGCTCTTCGATCACGCCCAACGGCACCTTGCCCCCGGGATGTTCGAGTACTTCGTCCAATCGCCAAAGCAACTGCTCGGCCTCGCCCTGCACCACCGTCACGCCAAGGCCCTCGAATTCCTGCGGCAGAATGCTGGCAGTGGTGCCGACCACCAGTACCCGTGCTTTCGGCTCTTCAGCCAGCAGACGGGCGATCACCTGCCGTTCCAGGTCAAGCGTGATCAGCGACGGGTTGAACAGATAGAGATCGGCCCCTCGCGGCGGCTGATCGACGACGTACCTCACGCCATGCCCTAGTCTGGCGAAGACTGCCGCCAGATAGGCGAATAGCAAGGCCGCAGGCCGCCGATCGCGGCGGTAGAACGAGCGGATGATTGCATCTCGCGGCCCGCCCAGCCCACGGTACATACCCACACCAAAGCCACCGGCAAAATCTTTGGAAACGTCGTGTTGGCGAGTATCCCACAGGAGAATGTTCATGGGACAAGAATCCGCTTGAAAAGCACACGGCCATCCGTGCCAAGCCGATAGTCAATCGCTCTCCACCTCACACGGTTGCCAAAGGCCGAGGCGATCAGCCCGAGCCATTGGACGAGAGCCACGGCCGGACTCGCCCAGATGTGCCATCGCCGCACGCCGCGCAGCTCTGGCAGATTCTCCGGCGAGTAGACGGCGGCCAGACTTTGCATGGCCCAGCCACGATAGAAGCCCAAGCTGTAAAGCACTCCTAGCACGACCGTCGGCAGCCAGGCACTCGGTCGTTCTCCGAATATCGTACAAGCCAGCAGCCCGAGCGAGGAGAGCCATGCCAGATTGCCGACCGTCGCCGCAGCCAAGGCCAGCAGCCACCAGCGGAAGGCATAATGCCGCGTAATGCAGTACTGCCGCCGAACGAAATCGAACATGCCGGACCAGTCGAAATCGACCGGCGAGGTTAATACGCAGGCCGGATCGAAGCGAACCTTCAGTCCACTGCGACGCAAACAGTTTGATGCCACCAAGTCGTCGCTGAGCATTCCATCCCAGGCTTGGTGGATATTCAACTGCTCGAACGTCTCACGGCGAATGGCCCAGGAGCCGCCCCAGACAATATGGTGTGAATCGCGGCCTAGCACGGCCATCACATTGCAATTGATCGCGCAGACCAGATGGTTCGGCACGGTTGGTTTTTGGGGAATGAGCCAGCGATAACCGGTAGTCGCTCCGATTTGCGGCAGGTAATGTTTGTAGATCGCGGCGCGGACCCAATACGGTTTCGGCCGGCTGTCGGAATCGAAAAAAGCCAGATGGCGGATTTCTGGCTTCAAATCGGCCGTTGCCATGCGAAGATTATGGACCTTTTGGCCGCAGTCCTCGGCCTGGCCGGCAACAAGCAGCCGTGCCGGCGTCTGTGGACATGCGGCCATGGCCCGGCGGATCACCTGGCAAGCGGGGTCGCTGGCATCTTCAACAATGAACGTGACTTCGTAGTCCGGATAGTCCTGGGTCAACAAAGCCCAAAGGTTCTCTTCCAGATTGGTGTCGTGTCCTTTGCAGGGCGAGAACACATGCACCCGGCCGGTGGGGGCATAGTAGGATAGTTTCTTCAGCCGAATCAGGGCACGACGGCGGTGTTCGTAGACATTGATCGCAACCAGCAGGGACTGCACGATAGCAATGCCAGCGAGAAAGACATAAGCGATCAGCCAGAGCAAATCCATTTTTTGCTGCAATCCCGGGCGTGTCTCGCAGAAAATCCCGGCATCCATTGCCGAGTTTCGAGGATCACAAGATAGCTAGCCGGGGGATTTTGGTCAAGATCAAGGGCCGCAGAACTTGCCCTCTTCCTCCCCCCTGCCAAGACTAAGGACCGGCGAATCAATAAGTGTCGGGTTTTCGGAACGTACTCATCTCGCTCCGCGAGATGCATTCCATCTCGCGGAGCGAGATGAGTACAGTTATTGATTCGCCGGTCCTAATCTCCCGACAGAAAAATTAGGGACAGAAAAATGGAAGAATTAGTGAATCGAGCTGGCGGCCTTCTGGAAAAGGCTGTTCGTTTTGGTTCCGAATGTCATGATTGCTACAAAGCAGACCATGATGATCATGGCCATCATGACGGCATATTCAACGGCGGTTGGGCCGTCTTCCGCAACCAGAAACGACCACGTGGCCAAAGCAAATTTTCTCATTGATGTGCCCCTGTCCTGCGAGGACAACAGATAATGCGAAACGCTACATTTACCTTCCACGAAGCGAGATCCCTTTTCGGTTCCCTGACCGAGCCGTCGATCGGGCAGCGTCTATCGCTCCAAATCACTGTGCGCACAAACCTACCTAGTTGACCATAGCTTTGGGGAAACCCCTGGTCAACGAAGCACGTGATAAATTACCGACTTTTGCGGCTTTTCGTAATTTTTGCTCGGACTCCGTCGCTAAATCCGTTATTACTGGATCAAAGCGATAAGATCGGCATTTGGTCTTGCCAGAAAAAAAGAAATAACAACCGCCCGCAATTCTCCTTCTTCAAGCCGCTCTCTCGCTGAACGTCTCGATCTCCAATCGCACCAGTTCCACCACCAGCTCCACCGGCGATTGCGGACGCCGTAGCGGATCTTTGGCCAGCATCCGATGCACAAGTTCGGCCACGCGCGGCGGCACATGCGGTGCCAGGCGGCGAAGGTTCGGGGGGGCTGTCTGTTGGTGCTCGACAGCCATTTGTTCGAGCGTCGCGCCTTCCAACGGCAACCGCCCGGCAAGTAATTGATAGAGTACGACGCCCAAGCTATAAATGTCGCTGCGGATGTCCGGACGATAGGTGGAACCGACATGCTCTGGGGCAAGGTAATACCCGGTACCGGCAATCGTTCGTGAGACTTCAGCCCTCTCATCGCGATGCCGCGCGAAGCCGAGATCCAAAAGCGTTACGTGCCCCTGCGGTGAAAGGAAAATGTTGCTCGGTTTGATATCGCCATGCATCCAGCCCGCCTGGTCCAACGCACTCATTGCCTCAGCCGTTTGCCGGGCAATCCACAACACGGCTGGCGGATCGAGCAAGCGTCGTGCTGCCGTATAGTCCTGGAGCGTGGTACCTTCCAACCACGGCATGACCAGAAATTGCGGCACACGCTTGAGGTGTGATTCCAGGATCGCAATCAGATGCGGATGTGAAACCTGACGGCCAACCAGGGCCTCGTGGGCGAGCATTCCGATGGCCATGTGGTCCTGCTGCTGACTTCCATGCAGCATTTTGACCGCGTAAGCAGCCGTGCCGCCGATAGATGCATTCATAGGGCGAGCGCGATAGACACTAGCCCACTGCCCATGCCTGAACCGTTCTAGCAATTGCCAGGTGCCAACTTGGGATTCCATACCGATTCCATCGGTTTTTCCGATGGGGTAAATGAAGGCAGTCTTGGGGAAGGGCAAGGAAGGGAAGCTGCGTTGCCTTTTCTGGTTTTCACCAAATTCCTGGGGAAATAACAGGACGCAGTCTAATCCAGTAGTAATTGGTTTATTAAGTCTGTACAGGAGAGGGGATCCCTCGCTCTTCCTAACCCGGCGGTGGAAATGCCCCTCCACCTGCCTGGTGGAATCTTTCAAACGATCCGGCCATTGCATCAATAAAGGATGGCACTCGTCCTGCGGCGATAAACACGCGGCTTACCACGATAGGCCGCGGATAGAGGCTACTGATGAAGTCGAAACAGAATTCCTCGGGTGTGTGACGAATCATCACGGCGTTGGCGAACGTGCCGCCCAACAGGTCTTCAGGGAACCGCACCTGTTCGTAAAGTTCGGTAATCGGTCCTGGTGGCGATGACATCGTATGGCCGTGCTGCGGCATTTCCGGCATCACTCCGCCGCCGGTCTGTAGCGGTGAGTGGCCTGGAGATCCTGCTGGACCGCCGATACCGCCCGCAGGGCTGACCACAGGTCCCCCTGTAGTGATGACCCCGCTCGGCAGCGGATGGGAACTAGGGTGCGGCGGTACGAATCGAGCCTTCAGCGGCCCGATTTCGCTTTCATAGTGCTTGACGTTTTGCCGCAGGGCAGCTAGGAACTGTGCGTAACTGTTAGCGGTCATGATGATCCGCCCGACGACCTGTTGCGGCTGAGAGGTCATCGAGAGCAGGTCCAGCACGAACAGTTCGTTGGTCTGGAGGACCATCAAGGCGGTCGCAAACACACCGCGGCCGACTTTTTCCGGCACTCGGGCACCGACGGGCGTATGTTGGAAATTCTGAAAATAGGAATGGCCGCCGGGATCACCCGGTTGGCTGGAGGACGGCTCATCAATCATGGTGGGCACCTTGGAGCGTATTTGTGGTGGCAATGCAATTTGCCCGCCCCCACTTAGGACCGGCGCATCAATTACTGTCGTAGGACGGATTGGCAATCCGTCGAATTGCCGGACGGATTGCCAATCCGTCCTACGGCCAAGTCCGACACTTATTGAAGCGCCGGTCCTTACTGGTAATCCTACCGCAGTGTTTGCTGGCACGCAACCACCTCTGGAGAACTACAAAATCTGGTTGAGGCAACTCTACTGTAGAACGGATTTCATTCCGTTAACCAGAAAAGATAAGGCAACAGAATAAATTCCGTTCTACTAATCGTGTTGCGCCTGCCCTGGGTGCCCTTCACGCATTGGGCAAGGTAGGGTAAAATGTGATCCTGAAGGGGACGTAGCTCAATTGGGAGAGCACGACGTTTGCAACGTCGGGGTTGACGGTTCGAGCCCGTTCGTCTCCACATTAAGCCGGTCGTAGGACCGGCTTTTTTTATAGAAGCGAGTCGTTGAGAGTAGGACCGGTAGGATTCGAACCTACAACCAAGGGATTATGAGTCCCCTGCTCTAACCGTTGAGCTACGGTCCCTCGTATTTTGGATTATACCAAGGATTGAAGGAATGTTATATTCCCCCCTAAAAGGTTGTTAATCTGGATTCGCCATTGCGATAATCAACTAACTTCGCTATGTTTCGCTCCTTCCAGCAGAAAGTGCGGATTGCGGAGTTAATCTGTTCTTCCCTAAAAACATCCAAGAGACGCGGTTTGTGGCCCGGATCAGCCCCCTCAGTGTTGGCGTATGGATCGCAACGGCCGTGTTGTTGGGCTGGGCTGCCGAGGGGCGTGCACGATTGTCGGGTACGTCTGCCGACGTCTTCTCTTGTGGCCCCATCGGCGAGACGCCGCCTTTTGCCCCGGCTCCGAAATGCGATCGTTCGGAACGGATCGTCGAGCCTGAGGGCGGCGATTGTTCTCAAGGCACAATTTGGGTCGATCCGTTGCCTGATGATTGCCGCTACCCCGCGAAGCAAATGCCGTCCGCGATTGAGCCTGAGCGGGGATTTCTCGATCGTCTTCGCGGGCATGGACCGATCGGCATGGAACAGGATCCCTTGGCGGTTCCGAAGACCGGGTTGCCGCATGAGTGCGACGAGATCGACGTCGGCCCCGACACGCCTTGGGACGAGAGCCTGAAGCGGTGGTGGACCCGCGATTTGGCAGTTTTTGGTGGAATACACGGTTTCAAAGGTCCGTTCGACCAGGGGCGGAACGGCAACTTCGGCTTTCACGAGGGATTTAATTTTGGTGCCCCACTAGGGATTTTCGACTGGGGCTGGCAGATTGGGGCCGCGGCTGCTCAAAGCAACTTCTCCGGTGATAACGCGGTTGATGCCCGCTCGGCCAATCGCAACCAGTTCTTCGTCACCGGGGGAATCTTTAAGCGTGCTCGCGACTGGGGATTTCAATGGGGCGTGACTTACGACTGGTTGCACGATGCCTATTATGCCAACGCGGATTTGAGACAGATTCGTAGCGACACGAGCTTTCTTTTTCCGGGTGGCAAGCGGGAAATTGGTTATTTCGGGGCTTATGGCACAGGTGGGACAAATTTTGTGCTCATCAACCGAGATCTGAAGTATCTCGTCTATATGGAACCGACCGATATTTTTGCCTTTTACTATCGCCGCTACTTTGAGAGCGGTGGTGACGGGCGGATATGGCTGGGGTGGTCCGGTCGCGGCGATGGAGTGGTTGGCGGCGAAATCCGCGTGCCGATGGGAAAAAGTTGGGAGCTGGAGAACCGGTTCAATTACCTCATTCCCAGGCAAGGAAACGGCACCGGTGCGGTAACCCAGGAATCCTGGGGCGTAACGATCGACTTGGTTTGGTATGTCGGCCACCCCGCCCGTTGCGAGCGCTATCATCCCTATCGTCCCATGCTGAATGTGGCCGATAACACGCTTTTCATGACCGATACCTTCGTGCCACCGAACCCAATTCCCTGATTGCAAAGGGTTGTTTTTTTTCATTCTCTTGGCTCATCTTCCCAAGGTAGGAAAAAAGCCCTATACTTAAGTAATTATCGATGGTGTTTGGCACCACGGATTCACTGCGACGCGAGAAAGCGACCACCCTATTTTCCGGGAAATTGTCCCCAGACCAATTATGACCGAACCACAAAAGACGGATCATTGGGCCTTCCTAGCCACCAACCTGGGAGCTGAACGTTCTCCCGTGGAGCCGAGTGAGTCAGCATCCGTGGAAACGCCCCGAGCGGCTGCGAAGGAGCAAACAGCGCAAGCGGCTCCGCCTCCAGTCGCATTCCGACCGGCGGCCAAGCCTGCGTCTACGTCGCGTCGTCCGGCCCGGGCTTCTGCTTGGGACCAATTGGCGGGCGATTTGGGAATTGCGCCACCACCACCACCCGCACCGCCGATATATTCCACACCACCTGCACCGCCTGCCGCAAGCACCAAGCGGCCCTTCCCGGAGCCGCGGAAGATCGTTGCGGAAGTGGAGTTGCCGTTGCCGAGTTGGGGTGAATTGGAGCCGCCGGCAACCGAGCCAGAATCGTATGAACCACAAGAGGCCCTGGACATCATGGATGAAACGGCCGACGAATTCGATGAGGTGGAGTCCGAAGAATCTGCCGCGACGACCGAGTCCGCCAACGAGCATTCCGCTGACGAGGAAGTCGCGACGGATGAGCGAAGACCGCGTCGCCGACGCCGTCGCCGCGGGCGAGGCCGGGGCCGCGAAGGTACTGCCTTGGATGAAGCTCGGACAGTTGACGAGCCTGGTAAAGAACCTGCGGATGACGAAGGTGTTCTCTCTGAGAGCGCGGAGTCTGACGTTGATAACTCGGTGCAGGAGCCTGCCGAAAAAGACCGGATTGAAGGCGAGCAGACGGAGCGGCGCGGGCGTCGCCGCCGCCGTGGTCGCGGTCGCGATCGCGATCGCGATCAGGTTCTGGACGAGCAGACCGTGGGGAAAGAGGGTGCCGAGGACGATGATAAACTTGCTTTCGTTGGGTCCGACGAGGAATCTTTCAACGCCGAGGTCTCGGACGAGCACGACGAGCACGACGAGCACGACGAGCACGACGAGCACGACGAGCACGACGAGCACGACGAGCACGACGAGCACGGCGACGATGGCGAGCATGATGAATATGGCGATGAATCGCCTCGCATCGGTTTTCGCAACATTTCCACTTGGCAGGATGCTATCGGCGCGATCATTGCCAAGAACATGGAATCCCGCTCACGAAATCCTGGTGGCTCGCGAGGCTCGGGCGGACGTGGTGGTCGCGGCCGCCGCCCCGATCGACGGTAATTTGCGATTCGGATATGTCTTCCGCTTCTCTAGCAACGGCGGCGTCTGATCGGCTCTTGCATCTGATTGGGCGGATCGAAAGGTTGCCAGACTTCGCGGAGGTCGTTGATAGTCTACAAGCGGGCCATGCAGCGACGCTGGACGGAGTCTGGGGATCGTCGTGCGCGCTGGTGGCAGCCGCGTTGGCCCGAGAAGCCCCGGCAGTTCTCGTGGTTGTCTGTCCGCGGTTGGATGAGGCCCAAGGACTGATCGGTGACCTGAGCCTCTTCTCTCCGCTAGAGCCGGTGCGATTTCCCGTCCACGAATCGCTCTCGGCTGAGCGGATGGTGCAGGATGAGGCATTCGGTGATCGGGTCCGCGTTCTCAAAACCCTGCTCGGGCCACAGCCACCCAAGGTTCTGGTCACATGCTTTCCGGCCCTCTTGCAGCCGGTTCCCAGTCGCTCGCGACTGGCGGAACAAACCCGGACCCTGCGGATCGGCGAACCGCTTTCGCTCGAAGAGATTTCCGGTTGGCTCGTGCGGAGCGGCTTTCAGAATACAACAGCCGTTGAACTGCCCGGCGAGTTTTCGCGTCGCGGCGGAATTCTCGATATTTTTGCTCTCGACTGGTTCAACCCGGTACGGATCGAACTCTTTGGTGATGAGATCGAGTCGATCCGGCAGTTTGAGGCGGCAAGTCAGAGGAGCTTGGAGCGGCTTGAGGCGATTGATGTTACCGCAGTGGTTTGCGAAACCGCAAGCGATGGTGGAAGAACGCCCTCACCCCCTGCCCCTCTCCCGGAGGGAGAGGGGAGATTGGCGCATCTTGCGGATTATCTGCCGCCAAAAAGCTGGTTCTTGCTGATCGAGCCGGGAGAATTGGAAAGTGAAGGTCGGCAATACCTCGATCGGCTCGACCGGCCGCAAGGATTTCATGGCGTTGCCGACGTGATTCGCCAAGCGGTGAAGTTTCCTTCGGTCACCGCCGCGGCGATTGCCACAGGCTCGCTGGAGGCGACTTGCCGGCTGCCGATCGAGTCGGTCGAACGTTTCAGCGGCCATATCGACAAAGTCCGCGAAGAGCTTGACGATGCTGGCTGCGGCCAGGAGGTATTCCTCATCTGCCAGACCGATGCCGAAGTCCGCCGCCTGAGCGAGGTTTTTGGCGGCACGCAACTTGCCCGTGACGGCCGCCTCCATTTTTCGATCGGTACGCTGCAAAACGGTTTCCGACTGGTGCCCGACCGGATCGTCCTCCTGAGCAGCGGCGAGCTGTTCCGCCGCGCCGACGTGCAACGCCCCGTCACCGGGCACCGTCTGCGAGGCAGGGCGATCGACAGTTTTCTGGAACTCCGTGAAGGCGATCTCGTCGTACATCTCAGTCACGGCATCGCCCGTTATCGCGGCATGAATCTGATGGAGAAAAGCGGGCAG